>NZ_JBMKHT010000025.1:0-62289 GCF_049238165.1 Enterobacter cloacae complex sp. IR5422
CGGGTCTGGCGGCGTTTACTGGAAAACTCACTGTCGGCAAAAGTCAGTTGCTGGCTCATCCGGTTACTCATTCTGGGTTCAGGTTACAACACGATGATCTCACATCTCGGACTTATTCGCACCTTCCCTAAGTATTAGCTTGAAATTTTGGCGGAAGATCACAGGAGTCGAACCTGCCCGGGAACGCTGGCGTCCCCAACTGGATTTGAAGTCCAGCCACCTCACCGGAGATGACGATCTTCCGCGCCTGCATTGCTACATGGAGGCGGGGCGCATTATAGCTACTTTCAGGCATTTACCACATACCCCACACCACTTTTTTCACCTCTCTTTTGACCTGCACCCCCCTGTTTCAGTTAATTCTTAAGAAAATCCTCAGGTTAGCCTTTCGTGCTCTCCAGTATTTACCGCGATCACAAAAAACAAGAAACGTAATCTGCTAACCAGAAAACGCAATACCCGCCGTTGAAACAATGGTTTAAAACCAATGCAACCGGTCTCAGCGCCCCCTACAGCGTGAAGGATAAAAAAAGATGAGCGAAGTACTGTCAGTAAAAGAGAAGATTGGCTACGGCATGGGAGACGCCGCCAGCCACATCATTTTTGATAACGTCATGTTGTACATGATGTTTTTCTATACCGATATTTTCGGCATTCCCGCCGGATTTGTCGGCACCATGTTCCTGCTGGCCCGCGCGCTGGATGCGATCTCCGACCCGTGCATGGGGCTGATTGCCGATCGCACCCGCAGCCGCTGGGGCAAGTTCCGCCCGTGGATTTTGTTCGGCGCGATCCCGTTCGGCATCGTCTGCGTGCTGGCCTACACCACGCCGGACCTCAGCCTTAACGGCAAAATGGTTTACGCCGCCGTTACCTACACCCTGCTGACCCTGCTCTATACCGTGGTCAACATTCCTTACTGCGCGCTGGGCGGCGTGATCACCAGTGACCCGACGCAGCGTATCTCCCTTCAGTCCTGGCGCTTCGTGCTGGCGACGGCGGGCGGCATGCTCTCTACGGTGCTGATGATGCCGCTGGTGAAGCTGATTGGCGGCGACGATAAGGCGCTCGGCTTCCAGGGCGGGATTGCCGTGCTGTCGGTGGTCGCATTCCTGATGCTGGCGTTCTGCTTCTTCACCACCAAAGAGCGCATCCAGGTGCCGCCGAGCACCACCTCCATGCGGGAAGACCTGCGCGACATCTGGCACAACGACCAGTGGCGCATCGTCGGCGTGCTGACCATCCTCAACATCCTCGCCGTCTGCGTGCGCGGCGGCGCGATGATGTACTACTGCACCTGGATCATGGGCTCGCCGGAAGTGTTCGTCGCGTTCCTGACCACCTACTGCGTCGGCAACCTGATTGGCTCCGTGCTGGCGAAACCGCTCACCGACTGGAAGTGCAAGGTCAGCATCTTCTGGTGGACCAACGCCGCGCTGGCGGTGGTCAGCGTGGCGATGTTCTTCGTGCCGATGCACGCCACGGTGCTGATGTTCGCCTTTATCTTCGTCATCGGCGTGCTGCACCAGCTGGTGACGCCGATCCAGTGGGTCATGATGTCCGATACCGTCGACTACGGCGAATGGACTAACGGCAAGCGCCTGACCGGCATCAGCTTTGCGGGCACGCTGTTCGTGCTGAAGCTCGGTCTGGCGCTGGGCGGGGCGATGATCGGCTGGATGCTGGCTGGCGGCGGCTACGACGCGGCGGCCAAAACTCAGAACAGCGCGACCATTAGCATCATTATCGGCCTGTTTACCCTGGCCCCGGCGGTCTGCTACGTGCTGAGCGCCATCATCGCCAAACGCTACTACACGCTGAAAACCCCCTTCCTGACCAAAATCCTGGGCGAGCTGGCACAGGGCGCGCGCCGCAATCAGCAGGAATTTGAAACCCTGCCGGTCAGCAAAGAATTGCAGAACTAAGAGGACGAAAGCATGAAAATCAGTGATGGAAACTGGCTTATTCAACCGGGCCTGAACGTGGCCTGTCCGGTTCAGGTGTTCGACGTGGAGCAGCAGGGCAATGACCTGGTGGTGTATGTTGCGCCGCGCGACGTGCGCGAACGCACCTGGCAGCTCGACACGTTGATGTTCACGGTGCGCCTGTTTGCCCCGCAGGAAGGGATTGTGGGGGTGCGCATCGAGCACTTCCAGGGCGCGCTGAACAACGGCCCGCACTATCCGCTGAACGTTCTGAAAGACGTGAAGGTCGAGATTGAAAACAACGCCGATTTTGCCGAGCTGAAAAGCGGCAGGGTCAGCGTGCGCGTCACCAAAGGCGAGTTCTGGGCGCTGGATTTCCTGCGCAACGGCCAGCGTATTACCGGCAGCCAGCTGAAAAATAACGGCTACGTGCAGGACAGCAATACCCACCGCAATTACGTGTTCGAACGTCTGGATCTGGGCGTGGGGGAAACGGTCTACGGCCTGGGCGAGCGTTTTACCGCGCTGGTGCGCAACGGCCAGACGGTCGAAACCTGGAACCGCGACGGCGGCACCAGCACCGAGCAGTCCTACAAAAACATCCCGTTCTACCTGACCAACCGCGGCTACGGCGTGCTGGTGAATCACCCGGAAAACGTCTCGTTTGAAGTGGGCTCCGAGAAAGTCTCTAAGGTGCAGTTCAGCGTGGAAGGGGAGTATCTGGAGTACTTCGTGATCGACGGCCCGACGCCGAAAGAAGTGCTGAACCGCTATACCCGCTTCACCGGGCGTCCGGCGCTGCCGCCTGCGTGGTCATTTGGCCTGTGGCTCACCACCTCGTTCACCACCAACTACGACGAAGCGACGGTCAACAGCTTTATCGACGGCATGGCCGAACGGGACCTGCCGCTGCACGTGTTCCACTTTGACTGCTTCTGGATGAAGGCCTTCCAGTGGTGCGACTTCGAGTGGGATCCGGTGACCTTCCCGGACCCTGAAGGGATGATCCGCCGCCTGAAGGAGAAAGGGCTGAAGGTCTGCGTGTGGATTAACCCATACATCGGCCAGAAATCCCCGATCTTCCGGGAGCTGAGAGAGAGGGGCTATTTGCTCAAGCGTCCGGACGGCTCCCTGTGGCAGTGGGACAAATGGCAGCCGGGGCTGGCGATTTACGACTTCACCAACCCGGATGCGTGCCGGTGGTATGCCGACAAGCTGAAAGGCCTGGTGGATATCGGCGTCGACTGCTTCAAGACCGACTTTGGCGAGCGTATTCCGACGGACGTGCAGTGGTTCGACGGGTCCGATCCACAGAAGATGCACAACCATTACGCCTACATCTACAACGAGCTGGTGTGGAACGTGCTGAAAGAGACGGTGGGAGAAGAAGAGGCGGTGCTGTTTGCCCGCTCCGCGTCCGTGGGTGCGCAACAGTTCCCGGTTCACTGGGGCGGCGACTGCTACGCCAACTATGAGTCGATGGCCGAAAGCCTGCGCGGTGGGCTGTCGATTGGCCTGTCCGGCTTCGGGTTCTGGAGCCACGATATCGGCGGGTTCGAAAACACCGCCCCGGCGCACGTCTACAAGCGCTGGTGCGCGTTCGGGCTGTTCTCCAGCCACAGCCGCCTGCACGGCAGCAAATCCTACCGCGTGCCGTGGGCGTACGATGACGAGTCTTGCGACGTGGTGCGCCACTTCACCCAGCTGAAGTGTCAGCTGATGCCGTACCTGTACCGTCAGGCGGCGCTGGCGCGCGAGTTCGGCACGCCGATGCTGCGCGCGATGATGCTGGAGTTCCCGGACGATCCGGCGTGCGATTACCTTGACCGTCAATACATGCTGGGGGATGCCCTGATGGTCGCTCCGGTGTTCTCCGAGGCGGGGGACGTGCAGTTCTACCTGCCGGAAGGGCGCTGGACGCACCTGTGGCACAACGACGAAATTCAGGGCAGCCGCTGGCATAAGCAGCAGCACGATTTCATGAGCCTGCCGGTCTACGTGCGCGACAACACGCTGCTGGCGCTGGGTAACAATAACCAGAAGCCAGACTACGCGTGGCACGAGGGGACGGCCTTCCAGCTGTTTAACCTGGACGATGGCGCAACGGCGGTAAGCGAAGTGCCTGCGGCGAACGGCGCGGTGGCGTTTACGCTGAAGGCGTCACGTCGGGGCGACATCGTGACCTTTACCGGCGCGGGAGACGCGCAAAACTGGTCGGTGTGTTTGCGCAACGTGCAGAAAGTGCACGGCGTGAAGGGCGGCTCGCACGCGGGCAGCGAGTGGGGCGTGGTGGTGAAAGCCGAGGGGGATGAGGTGGCGGTTCAGCTCTGAGGTGGAAAATGCCCGGTGGCGCTGCGCTTACCGGGCCTACGGTAATTATGCGGTCTGATGCCCTCACCCACAGGGAGAGGGAACCAAAACCTCGTAGGCCGGGTAAGGCGAAGCCGCCACCCGGCTTTTTACTGTGCCGGTGCCATCGCCGACACCACGCCGCCCGTCATCGTCTGCTCTACCTGCTGCTTATCCATATTCACCGCGCTCAGCTTCCCATTCACCGTTGGCTTCAGCGGCGCACTGGCTTGCACGCTGCCGCTGGCGGTGAGCTGAATATTGCCGTCACCTGCAATCGGCAGCGCAGGCCAGCCCCACTGCTGCAGCACGCTGAGCGGAACGCCGCGCCCGTTGAGGCTCACCGTGGTCTGCCGCTGCGGCAGCTGGGAAACGGTCGCCGTGGCTTCCAGAATACCTTTCTCGGTAAATGCGCTCAGGTCGGTAATATTCACCGTGGCGGCGTTGGCATTCAGCGCCAGCGACGGACGGCGCACGTCCACGCGGTTAAAAGTCGCCGCCGCGCCGTTCAGGGTTGCGCTGCCGCCCCAGACGCCCCACTGGCGATCTTTCACCAGCTGCAGGTTTGCGCCATAGCCGTCCAGCGAGGTGATCTGCCACGGGAAGGCGGGATCGATGTCGATCACCAGGTTGCGGCTCAGGCCAAATTTTTGCAGCGTGACGCTGTTCAGCCATTCCGGCAGAGGCGCCATCCACAGCGCTTTCCAGTTTTGCGGCAGGGTATACTCCAGCCCGGCAATGGCGACATCGTCCAGCACCAGCGCTTTACCGTCGCGCAGCCAGTTACCGGACGTGCGCACCATGCCGCCTTCCCAGCGGGAGGTGAACTGGCGCAGCGCCATGCCCTGCGGGGAAAACTCCGCATTCAGGATCGGGTCAAACAGATGCAGCGAGCCGTAGATAAACTCGCTGGCGTTCATCGACAGGCGGCCTTCCTGGCTCTGCCAGTCACCTTTGCTCAGCGTCAGGTTGCGCAGGCTTAAATCGAGGTCGGTCACCGCCCAGTCCGGGCCCTGAAGCCGGGCGTCGGTCACGTCCAGACGACCAATCTGCAGAGAGGGGATAGTGGCCAGCGGTGCGAAGAACGCCGTCAGCGTTTTATCGCTCTGCAGGCGGATCTCGTTCAGGCGCATCGTGTCGATAATCCAGCTCCCGTCGGCGTTGCGCAGGGCCGAGCCGGTGAGCGAGCCCCGGGCCATATCGGCGCCAATCGTATTCAGCACCACTTCCTTGCCGTTAAGCTGGCCCTCGATCAGCACGTTGGTGGCCGGTACGCCGTTGAGGGTCAGCGAGCCTGCGCTCATCTGGATCTGCGCGTGATTACCCAGCACGTTGCCCGCTTCCGGCTGCCACGGGCTGACGCCGCCCGTCACCTTCTGCGCGCTCAGATCCCATTCGGTATTCGGGCTGTTAAAGGCCATATTGTTCAGCTGCAGGCGATCCGCCTGGAAGGGCAGCGGCGCGGTCTGCGGGGAGAGATTCAGCGTGCCGTCGAACAGGGTGATGGTGTCCATGTGCAGCGGATCGGTTATCTGGCGGCTGCTGAGGCCGATATCCACTTTTTTGGCCACCAGCGTGGCAGGTTTACCGTCCCGGCCGAAGGTGACGTTTTCCAGAATGATGTGGGATGGTGACGAAAAGCGGTGATTCATCTTGTCGAAACTGAGCTCGTAGTCGGTATTCACCGTTACCCAGCTGCTGACCTGAGTCGCGCCCCAGCGGGTCTGGAGCAGAATATAGAGCGCCAGTATCACAATGAGCAGGGCTACCAGAAGATAGACGAGTAGCTTTCCAATAAATTTCATGGTCTTCCATCCCGCAAAACGCACATAAGGGAGTTATGCACGATTTATGCGCAATCCTCAAGGCGGGAATGGTGTAAATAGATGTCACGGCAGACATTGACTGCCTGCCGTGAAGGGGATCAGTTCTTTTCAGGCGGGAAAACGAGGTTCAGCACGATAGCGGTGATACCGCCCGCGGCAATGCCGGAAGAGAGCAGGTTTTTCACCCAGTCCGGGGCAAACTGCAGGATCAGCGGCTGCTGAGAAACGCCCAGACCGACGGCCAGCGACAGCGCAATAATCATGATTGCGCGGCGGTTCAGCGGCTCGCGGGAGACGATACGCACGCCGGAGGCCGCGATCGTCCCGAACATCACCAGCGTTGCGCCGCCCAGCACCGGCTCAGGGATGTGCTGCACAAAGCCGCTCACCGCCGGGAACAGGCCGAGGACGATCAGCATCAGCGCCACCACGAAGCCGACATAGCGGCTGGCCACGCCGGTCAGCTGGATCACGCCGTTGTTCTGACCGAAGCAGGAGTTCGGGAAGGTATTGAAGACCGCAGAGACAAACGAATTCAGACCGTTCGCCAGCACGCCGCCTTTCAGGCGCTTCATGTACAGCGGGCCGGAAACGGGCTGCTCGGAGACGTCGGAGGTGGCGGTGATGTCGCCGATGGTCTCCAGAGAGGTGATCATAAAGACCAGCATCAGCGGCAGGAGCAGACCCCAGTCAATGCCCAGACCGTAATACAGCGGCGTAGGGACAGTGATCAGCGCGCTGTTGGCTGGCGCGGCGTTCTCCGGCAGCATGCCCAGCGCCCACGCCAGCAGGTAGCCTGCCGCCATGGCGATCACCAGCGAGGCGACGCGCAGGTAAGGGTTACGCTGACGGTTAAGCAGAATAATGATGGCCAGCACGACGCCCGCCAGCAGCAGGTTTTTCGGCGCGCCGAAGGTGTGGTCGCTCATCGCGGCATAACCGCCGCCGATGGAGGTGAGGCCCACCTGAATCAGCGACAGGCCGATAATCATCACGACGACGCCGGAAACCAGCGGGGTGATGACGCGGCGAGCCAGGTGCAGAACGCGGGAGATCACCATCTCCGTACAGCTGGCCAGCATCAGGGTGCCGAACAGCGCCGCCATCATGGTTGGAACATCCGCGCCGCCGGTTTTCAGGGCCGTACCGCCCATGATCAGCGGCGCCACAAAGTTAAAGCTGGTGCCCTGAATAGACAGTAAACCCGACCCCACCGGACCCCACGCTTTAATCTGGATAATCGAGGCCACGCCGGAGGCGAAGAGAGACATGCTGATAATGTGCTGCGTGTCCTGCGCCGGTAAACCGAGTGCCTGACAGATCAGCAGCGCCGGGGTGATCACCGCAACAAACATCGCCAGAAGATGCTGGCAGGCGGCGAAAAGCGTCTGCGGCAGCGGCGGGCGGTCTTCAAGGCGGTAAATCAGTTCGCTATTTTGCTTCTGCGCAATCGGTTGCGCATCAGGCGACTCTATGGTGTTAACGGACATCGGCGGCAATCCCACGGTGGAAAAGCGGGCATTTTATCTGACCACCTGGTAAAAGCAAACGATTGCCAGCAAAAAAAGACAAGAAAATCTGCCGCTGTGAGCAGGTTTTCTACATCCGATGAGGAAAAAAAATTACACTTTTTGCGCCGGAAGCTCATGAAGAGCGCAAACCGGCCCAGGATAACGCCGCGTGTGTATGGAACACGCGCAAAAAAGGAGCCTTCTATGATTCATCTCGATACGTTGTCGACCCTTGTTGCCGCAACGCTGGTGTTACTGCTTGGCCGTAAGCTGGTACATAGCGTTTCCCTTCTGAAAAAATACACCATTCCTGAACCTGTCGCTGGCGGCCTGCTGGTGGCGCTGGCCCTGCTGGTGCTCAAAAAAAGCATGGGCTGGGAAATCGATTTTGACATGTCCCTGAAAGACCCGCTGATGCTGGCCTTCTTTGCCACCATCGGCCTGAACGCCAACCTGGCAAGCCTGCGGGCGGGCGGTAAGGTGCTCGGCGTATTTTTGATTGTGGTGGTGGGGCTGCTGCTGATGCAAAACGCGATTGGCATCGGCATGGCAACCTTGCTGGGGCTGGACCCGCTGATGGGGCTGCTGGCGGGGTCGATTACGCTGTCAGGCGGTCACGGTACCGGGGCGGCGTGGAGTAAATTGTTCGTCGAGCGCTACGGTTTTGAAAATGCAACGGAAGTGGCGATGGCCTGTGCCACCTTTGGCCTGGTGCTGGGTGGCCTGATTGGCGGCCCGGTGGCGCGTTATCTGGTGAAGCATTCCACCACGCCGGACGGCAGGCCGGACGACGAGCTGGTACCGACCGCCTTTGAAAAGCCTGACGTTGGGCGCAGTATTACCTCGCTGGTGCTGATTGAAACCATCGCGATGATCGCCATCTGCCTCACCGTGGGCAAAGTGGTTGCGCAATGGCTGGCGGGCTCCGCGTTTGAGCTGCCGACGTTTGTCTGCGTGCTGTTTATCGGGGTGATTCTGAGCAACGGCCTGGCGCTGATGGGCTTCTACCGCGTGTTTGAACGGGCGGTGTCGGTGCTCGGCAACGTCTGCCTGTCGCTGTTCCTGGCGATGGCGCTGATGAGCCTCAAGCTGTGGGAGCTGGCCTCGCTGGCGCTGCCGATGGTGGCGATTCTGGCGGTGCAGGCCCTGTTTATGGCGCTGTACGCCATGTTTGTCACCTGGCGCATAATGGGCAAAAATTACGATGCGGCGGTGCTGGCGGCGGGTCACTGCGGGTTTGGTCTGGGGGCAACCCCAACGGCTATCGCCAACATGCAGGCGATCACCGAACGCTTTGGGCCATCGCACATGGCGTTTCTGGTGGTTCCGATGGTCGGGGCGTTCTTTATTGATATCGTCAACGCGCTGGTGATTAAGCTGTACCTGATGCTGCCGATGTTCGCCTGAAATCAGGCGTTGGAATAGCGTTCGGTTTCCGGCATCCAGCGCTCAATTAACGCTGCCGCCTGCTCGGGGTAGCGTTCATGAATGTGGCGGGCGAGGCGCTGAACCTCGGGGATCATGGCCTGATCGCGCAGTAAATCCGCGACTTTGAATTCCGCATTCCCCGTCTGACGCGTGCCCAGCAGTTCACCGGGTCCGCGGATCTCCAGGTCTTTTTGCGCAATCACAAAACCGTCGTTGCTGTCGCGCAGCACCTGCAACCGCATCTGGGCGGTTTTCGAGAGCGGCGCTTTGTAGAGCAGGACGCAGTGGGACGCTACCGCGCCACGGCCGACGCGCCCGCGAAGCTGGTGGAGCTGGGCAAGGCCAAGGCGCTCCGGGTTTTCGATAATCATCAGGCTGGAGTTCGGCACATCCACGCCCACTTCGATGACCGTGGTCGCGACCAGCAAATGCAGCTCGCCCTGTTTGAACGACTGCATCACCGCCTGCTTTTCAGCGGGCTTCATGCGTCCGTGAACCAGACCCACGTTTAGCTCCGGCAGGGCGAGCTTTAACTCTTCCCACGTGGCTTCGGCAGCCTGCGCTTCCAGCAGTTCCGACTCTTCAATCAGGGTACAAACCCAGTAGGCCTGACGCCCTTCGTGGGTGCAGGCGTTGCGCACGCGGTCGATGATATCGCTGCGACGCGTGTCAGGAATGGCAACCGTCGTGACCGGCGTACGGCCCGGGGGGAGTTCGTCGATGGTGGAGGTATCCAGATCGGCGTAAGCCGTCATCGCGAGCGTGCGCGGGATCGGCGTGGCGGTCATGATCAGCTGATGCGGGTGGAAGCCCTGCTGCAGTCCCTTTTCCCACAGCGCCAGACGCTGATGCACGCCGAAGCGGTGCTGTTCATCGATAATCACCAGCGCAAGGCCGTTGAACTGCACCTGCTCCTGGAAGATAGCGTGCGTGCCGACAATCATCTGCACCTGCCCGCTGGCGATGGCTTCCTGCTGCGCAAGCCGCGCTTTGCCCTTTTGTTTTCCTGCCAGCCAGCCTACTTCAATCCCCAGGGGCGCGAACCAGGCGCGGAAATTGTTGGCGTGTTGTTCCGCCAGCAGCTCGGTCGGCGCCATTAACGCGACCTGTTTACCGTGGGCAATGGCGCGCAGGGCTGCAAGGGCGGCAACCAGCGTTTTACCGGAGCCTACATCGCCCTGTACCAGGCGCATCATCGGCACGTCGAGCGCCATATCGCGTTCAATCTCGGCGGTGACGCGCGCCTGCGCACCGGTGGGTTTAAACGGCAGAGAGGCCAGCAGCTTATCTTTGAGCGCATCATTCTGGCTTA
The DNA here is from genome assembly GCF_049238165.1 of Enterobacter cloacae complex sp. IR5422. Classification (NCBI taxonomy): domain Bacteria; kingdom Pseudomonadati; phylum Pseudomonadota; class Gammaproteobacteria; order Enterobacterales; family Enterobacteriaceae; genus Enterobacter; species Enterobacter cloacae complex sp. IR5422. Next base: position 10,352 of record NZ_JBMKHT010000025.1, read on the forward strand.
ACGGCTGAGCGTGGAAACGCTGCGCGCCAGCGCGAAGCGCCAGCATGCTCAGGTTATGGGCCAGCAATTCCTCAAGGATAAGACGCCGTTGGGCGGGGTGTTTGCCGCTTTCTAAGTCGCTAAGCTGCAGCGTGGGCGGCGGACGGTGCAGGGTTCGCAGCGCTTCGGGCAGGCTCATCATGCCCTGCGCCAGCTCGGGTGGCAGCAGCTCGGTAATGGCGCAGGTGTCCAGCAGCTCCAGCGCCTGATCGGTAAGCTTACGCAGCGTCGCCTGCTTGATACCTTCGGTCGTCGGGTAAACCGGGGTAAGTGTCTCCTGCAGTTCCGGCGTGCTGAGATCGCCCTGCACGCGGTACTCGGGGTGGATCATCTCTGCGCCGTACTTCCCGCGTTTGGCTTCGCCATAGGCCAGCACCCTGCGGCCTGTCGCCAGGCTGTTTTTCATCGCCGCGCTGAAGTTGAAGAAACGCATGGTGAGAATGCCGGTGCCGTCGCTGATCTGGCAGGTCATCATCCGGCGTCCGCCGAAGGTGATGTTGCAGTTCAGGACTTCGCCTTCAACGGTGGCGTAAATGGCGGGAAGGAGATCGCCAATCTTATAAAGCTGGGTGCGGTCTTCATAACGCAGGGGGAGGTGAAGCAGGAGATCCTGCACGGTGTGCAGGCCAATTTTGGCCAACTTACTGCTTTGCGCCGCGCCCACGCCCGTCAGGCTGTTGAGCGGGATAGCATCCAGCAGGCGGCCTTTCATCGCTTACCCGGCGTACTGCATGGTGGCCCACCACTCGGCATCGGCTTCAATTTCGCCCTGCGCGTTGACGTGGGGGTAAGGCAATTTTTTCTGCTTCGCAACGCGAGCCAGCACCGGATAACCGCCTTCAAACAGCAGGCGCTGCTGTTCATTTTCCGGCAGCATGCTGTTGCTGCGCTCGTACATGCCGGCGTTCTGACGCTGGCGCTGCGCTTCATACAGAATGAGCGCGGATGCCACGGAGACATTGAGAGACTGGACCATACCGATCATTGGAATGATGATGTCCCGATCCGCCAGATCCAGCGCTTCCTGTGAGATCCCGGTTTTCTCCTGACCCATCAAAATGCAGGTCGGGCGAGTGTAGTCGATCTCGCGAAAATCCACGGCTTTAGCGGACAGGTTAGTGGCAAGGATTTGCATCCCGCGCCCTTTCAGGTGCGAAACGGCATCGCCAATTGTCTGGTGAGATTTGACGGAAACCCAGCTGTTACTGCCTGCCGCCGCCGAGACCATGGTACGCATCCGGTGACCCGGCCAGACGGCGTGCACTTCATGCACACCGACGGCATCGGCGGTACGGACGATAGCAGAGACGTTATGCGGCTTATGGACCTGCTCCATGCAGACCGTCAGGTCAGGCTGACGCCTGGCGAGCATTTCGCATATCCGCGCGTAACGTTGTGAATTCATACCACTAGTTTCGGTTACGGGTGACTTTAATCACGTCCGGCATGACGCGGATCTTGCGCATGATATTCGCCAGATGCACGCGGTCGCGGGCGGTCAGACGAATAAAGGCGCTGTACACGCGGCCATCTTTTTCTTCCGTATTCAGGCTTTGAATATTGGAAGAGGCCGTGTTGATCGCTGCCGTCAGGTTCGCCAGGGCACCCTGGTGGTTGAACATGTCCACCTTAATCTCGGTGATAAATTCCTGCGCCGTCTCTTTATCCCACTCGACCGCCATAAACTTCTCGGCTTCTTTCTGGTAGCCGCGAATGTTACGACAGGATTCGTGGTGGATAACCAGCCCTTTACCTGGGCTGACGTGCGCAATAATCGGGTCGCCTGGAATTGGACGGCAACATTTTGCGAAGGTGATCAGCACCCCGTCCGCGCCTTTGATTGGCAGATGAGCATGGCCGGATGCGCCTGGCGCAGAAGGTATTGCTTCGCCCTGCTGCAGGTTTTTCGCCACCACGACGCTCATGGCGTTGCCCAGACCAATTTCCGCCAGCAGATCGTCAAGAGACGTGAGCTTCATACGGTCGAGCTCGCGCTGGATATGCTCCGGTGGGATCTCAGCCAGCTTGCGGCTGCCGCCCAACGCGTGGTTGAGCAGACGACGCCCCAGGCTGACGGAATCATCACGCTTGAGATTTTTCAGCAGCTGACGGATTTTAGCGCGCGCTTTGGAGCTCACGACAAAGTTCAGCCAGGCCGCGTTCGGACGTGCGCCCGGCGCGGTAATAATTTCCACCGTCTGGCCGCTGGCGAGCGGCTGAGACAGCGGGTAAGGTTGTCTGTCGACGCGCGCGCCCACGCAGGCATGGCCGATATCGGTATGCACGGCGTAAGCGAAGTCGACCGGCGTTGCACCCGCAGGGAGTTCGACAATGCGACCTTCGGGGGTGAAAACGTAAATCTCATCCGGGAAGAGATCGGATTTCACGCTCTCGATAAATTCAAACGAGCTGCCCGCACTCTGCTGAAGTTCCAGCAGGCTCTGCATCCAGCGCTGGGCGCGGATTTGTGCGGTCGTGCTGCTTTCGCCACCGTGCTCTTTATAGGCCCAGTGCGCGGCAACACCCATCTCTGCCATCTGGTCCATGTCTTCGGTGCGAATTTGCACCTCAACAGGCACGCCGTGCGGCCCGATCATCGAGGTGTGCAAAGATTGATAGCCGTTCGCTTTTGGAATGGCGATGTAATCTTTCATCCGCCCCGGACGCGGTTTGTAGAGGCTGTGCATCTGCCCCAGCACGCGATAGCAGGTGTCCGAGTCATGGACAATGACGCGGAAGGCGTAGATATCCATGATCGAGTGAAAACGCTGCTCTTTGAGCACCATTTTGCAGTAGATGGAGTACAGGTGTTTCTCGCGACCGCTGACGCGGCACGGAATTCCCGCTTCCTGCAAGCGCCCTTCGATTTCAGAGAGGATTTTTTGAATCATCTCCTTACGGTTGCCGCGTGCGGCTTTCACAACCTCTTTAATCACGCGATAGCGGTTCGGGTACAACGCTTCAAAACCCAGCTCTTCCAGCTCGGTTTTAATGTGGTGAATACCTAAACGGTGCGCCAGCGGACTGTAGATTTCGAGGGTTTCACGGGCAATGCGGCGACGTTTATCCGGGCGAAGTGAGCCCAGCGTGCGCATGTTGTGGGTGCGGTCAGCGAGTTTGATGAGAATGACGCGGATATCCTGCACCATCGCCATAATCATCTTGCGGAAGTTTTCGGCTTGCGCCTCTTTCTTGTCGCGGAAATTCAGCTTATCAAGCTTAGAGACCCCTTCCACCAGTTCGGCAACGCTTTTGCCAAACAGCTGTTCCATGTCCTGGTAAGTGGCAGGGGTATCTTCAATCACGTCGTGCAGCAGCGCGGCCATCAGCGTTTCGTAGTCGAGTTTCATCTCGGCCAGAATACAGGCCACCGCTACCGGGTGCGTGATGTAGGGTTCACCGCTTGAACGTGTCTGGCCCTCGTGAGCGTCACGTGCAACGAGATACGCCTGCTGAAGACGCTTAATCTGGTCTTCAGGCAGGTAGATTTGAATCAGTTGATTCAGGCTTTCAAACAGATACAAGGGCGACCCGCAGGTTTAATTAACGACGACCTTCAGCAATAGCGGTTACGGCCTGCAGTTCTGCGGCTTCCTGCTCTTGCTGCTCCTGGCGCTCACGCACGTCGAGGATCTGGTTGTTGATCAGACCTTCTTCGATTTCGCGAAGTGCAATAACGGTGGTTTTATCGTTTTCTTCCGGTACCAGCGGATCTTTACCGCCTACCTGCATCTGACGAGCGCGACGCGCGGCGACCAGCACCAGGTCAAAACGGTTACCAATTTTCTCTACAGCGTCCTGAACAGTTACGCGTGCCATACTTAAAATGCTCCACAGGTGAAGAAATGACTGGGCATGATACTGAAAGTGGGTTCAGTCTGCCAACAGTTTGGTGATTAATGCGTCATGTCGCTGCTTCTGGCGGCTCATACGCAGACGTTCTGCACGAAGAATGGTTTTGAGATCGCTCAGTGCGGCATCAAAATCATCATTCACAATAAGGTAATCATATTCCGCGTAATGGCTCATTTCTGCAACAGCCTGTTCCATACGCTTTGCGATGACTTCTTCGCTGTCCTGACCGCGCCCACGCAGGCGGCGATCCAGCTCATCTTTCGATGGCGGTAAAATAAAGATACTGCGCGAGTCAGGCATTTTCTTGCGAATTTGCTGTGCACCCTGCCAGTCGATATCCAGGAACACATTCACGCCCGTGGCCAGAACCTGCTCAATGGTTTCACGCGAGGTACCGTAGTAATTACCGAATACTTCCGCGTGTTCAAGAAACGCGTCTCTGCCGATCATCGCTCTGAACTCGTCGTGATCCACAAAGAAATAGTGTTCACCGTGCACTTCACCCGGACGCGGCGCTCGCGTGGTGTGAGAAACAGAAACCTGTGTGTCGTACAACGGTTGGGTTTTTAACAGTGCCTGAATAAGGCTGGATTTACCCGCGCCACTAGGGGCAGAAACAATATACAGCGTGCCTTGAGCCATGAGAGTCTTTTGTATGTGTTAACGAAGAAGTCCTACATACGGGCTTATTATACACGTCACTGCCGTGTGACGTAGCCTTTGTCACACTTTTTCCCCTGGATTATTGAATTTTGCGTGCCGTTTTCAGGTTTTATCTGTGGTTTTCAGCAACCCAAAGAAATACCGGATAGCGTCTCGCATTGTGAATCGTTGCCGTTAGCGTTGTTTCAGGCATCGGGATATACCTCCAGCAACACAAAGGAGGAGTAGCAATGTGGCGATGGATAAGCGGGTTAATGCTCTTGTGGAGTGGCTATGGCGCGGCGGTGTGCCCGGTGTGGTCGCAGGCAAAAGCTGAGAAAGAGATGGCGTCGTTAAGCGCGCAAATCAAACGCTGGGATGACGCTTACTGGAAGCAGGGCGTGAGCGAGGTCAACGACGAAGTTTACGACCAGCTTAACGGGCGCTTAATGCAGTGGCAGCACTGTTTTGGCAGTGAGCCTTCAGAGGAGAAACTCCCTGCGCTGGTGGGAAGCGTAAAACATCCTGTTGCCCATACGGGCGTACATAAAGTGGCCAGCAAAGAGGAGTTGAGACAGTGGATACGTGCGCGGCAGCATCTGTGGATGCAGCCCAAAGTTGACGGTGTGGCGGTAACGCTGGTCTATCGTGACGGAACATTAACCCAGGCCATCAGTCGTGGTGATGGCCTGAAAGGGGAAGACTGGACCGGGAAGGTGCGTTTGATCCCGACTATTCCGCAAAAGCTCACCGGCAAGCTGGCGAACAGCGTCTTACAGGGTGAGCTTTTCTGGCTAAGCGACAATCACATTCAGCGGCAGATGGGCGGGATGAACGCTCGCGCAAAGGTGGCGGGGGCGATGATGCGGCAAAAGGATAACTCAGTTTTGAGCAAGATCGGCGTGTTCATCTGGGCCTGGCCGGATGGGCCGAAAGATATGCAGACATCTTTAGCTGAGCTGTCTCAGGCCGGTTTTACGCTGTCGGCACGGTATACGCTACCCGCCGAATCTGTTGATGCCGTCGAGAAACAGCGCGCCGCCTGGCACGTAACCGGATTACCCTTTGCCACGGATGGCATTGTGGTGCGTTCGGAGGATGCGCCCGCAGGGGAAGGCTGGTTACCGGGCGAAGGCAACTGGCTGGTTGCGTGGAAATATGCGCCTGCAGCCCAGGTGGCCGAGGTGAGTGATATTCATTTTTCCGTGGGGCGAACGGGCAAAATGTCCGTTGTAGCCGCACTGGAACCTGTGCAACTGGACGATAAACAGGTACGGCGGGTGAGTCTGGGCTCGGTGGAGCGCTGGCAGAGGCTGGATATTGCCTCAGGGGATCAGATACAGGTCAGCCTGGCCGGGCAGGGTATTCCCCGGTTTGATAAGGTGGTCTGGCGCGGGACGGACAGACATAAACCCGAGCCTCCAGCCTCGCGTTATCATGCGCTGAGCTGTTTCTATGCTTCTCCGGAATGTATGGAACAGTTCTTTGCCCGACTGACCTGGCTCAGCTCAAAGCAGGTGCTTGATATTGAAGGATTAGGCGAGTCAGGCTGGCGCACCCTCTGGCAGGCACATCATTTTGAACACCTCTTTTCGTGGCTGTTATTAACGCAGGCGCAAATGCAGGCTACGCCTGGCTTTTCCTCCGCGCGCGGACTGGCGCTCTGGCATCGATTTAATCTGGTGCGCGAGAAGCCATTTATCCGCTGGCTCATGGCATTGGGTGTTCCGCTGACACAGGCTTCGCTGAAGGCGATGGGGAACGTAACGTGGCAGACGCTGAGCGAACGTAACGTAAAGAACTGGCAAAGCCTGCCGGGAACGGGAGAGAGGAAGGCGCGACAAATTGTTGCCTTCATCCACGACCCTGGCGTTGCCGGGCTGGCATCCTGGTTAGGCAAGCAGGGTCTGCCTGGATTTTAGAGCGAGCTTGCTTTAGCTTTGCGCCAGGGGGTATGTCTGTCTGGCGAACTGAAGGTTTCGCGGAGCTGATCGTAGTCATAGATGTGGCGGCCGCCATCAATTACCGGGATAAGTGTGGGAGCCTGATAGCACGCCGCAAGCACCGAGCTGCATTGATCAACACCCGTTGTGATTCCAAGCCACGTCAACATCAACTCATAATTGCTTGCTGTGGGCCACGCTTCATGCACCCACCCCACCGATCTTTTTTGAGCATTCAGGGCTTGCTGGCTATACCAGATAAACTGGGGGACCTGGTAAGCCTCTTTGCTTGGGTTGCGTGAGCCATGCATATAGATGGAGTTCAGCTGCGGGTTTTTTTCCAGCCCATGGTCTGAAAAATAGAGCAGAGAGGATGCGCTGCCCTGCAGACGTTTAGCTACTTCGCCAATGAAGTAGTCGGTAAACAGAATCGCATTATTGTAGCAATCTTCATACTTGTTGCCGGTATGCAGAATATTTGCGGATGGCGGATACCGATCGCAGGCCATCTCATGACTGCCGTTGATATGCAGGAAAATTAACTTCCTGCCGGGGGCTTTAAGCGCCTCATCCAGGGCAGGTAAAAGCTCGGTGTCATAACGGGTTTCAATCCACTGGGCTTTATGGCTAATAGAAGCAATCGCCACAATATAGTTATTGCTCTTGCCTGTATTACCCTGGGCGCTAATCCATTCGGTGTGATAGCCCGTTTTTTTAGCGACGCTAACGATATTGTCAGCAAGCTTATCGGTGGTGAAGTGGTCTGGATCAGCTTTACTTAATATCATCGGCACGGAAAGCACGGTGGCTGACGCAGGGGCAATAGCATTGCTAAAAATGAGGGAGTCCTTCGCCAGCAAGGATTCCACTGGCGTGGTATCCTGGTGAAAACCGTAGAGCTTCATATTGCTGCGACGTGCGGATTCACCCACGATAACAACATAGTTTTCGATGCCCGTTTCATGATACTGCAACGCAGGATAATTGACGCTGTGCTGGCTAATTTTCTCCGCCAGCGCGTTATCGCGATGGGCAATAATGAACTCTGCGCCGGTGTAAAATGGCGTATTGGTTAAAATCCGGGAGCTTAGCGGATAATAAACTTCAAGGTCGTGGCGTTTTTTTAGCCAATTTGCCGTCGAATACCAGCCAAAATAAACGGCAAGAAGAACGAAGCCGATAGTTTTGACGCGGGAAGAAACATGCTCGCTAGCTGCTTTGATTGCGAACCAGGTGACAATAAAGTAAGCAAACGCGGCTGGTAAACAGTGCAGGTATAAACCTGACATGCTTTTCGCTTCGGCAACGTGAGTGCCGAGAATACTCATCGCGAATACCGTGTTAAATTCGCTCTGGTAGACGCTCCAGGTACTGTAAGCAATCGCAAAATTTAACGTGAGCAGGGCGGTTAAAAAAAATGCGAGGATCTTGCCGGGAAGCGAGCGAAAGATCGCTGCGGCGCAGACCAGTAAGAGCGCATTACAAATCGCAATGCGCACTGCGAATCGCGCAGGTTGTGTTAAAAATACTGGCCATAACTGAATCAGCACGGAAACGAGCAGCAAAATTAAAAAATGGCTGCTGAGTTTTTTATTAATAATCAGTGCTGACGTTTTGGCAAAGGACATTGTTTTAACGCAAGTTTATGGGGACAAAGATGCGACAGTTTATCGCGTTTGGCCCGGTTATATGAGATAACAAAAAGTGCTTTTTACTACTTTGTTGTGGTTTTGTTGAGAATTCAATGTGTGTCCTGCGTGTAATGAAAAACAGGCAATCCCAGTTTTAAGCGCAGTGCCAGCAAGCGAGCCGTAAAGCCAAATAATAACGTGGCAATGACCACAACATCATGGCTCGAAACATAATGTTGTAAAGCAATATACAGAACGGCAGACGCAAAGGATATTCCGGCGTAAAGCTCTTTCTGGAAAACCAGTGGAATGCGCTTGCAGAACATATCGCGCAGCACACCGCCGAATACGCCCGTGACCACGGCGGCAATGTTAGCGATAACAGGTCCTTCCCCCATATCGAGCGCGATTTGTGCTCCGATAATCGAGAAAACCACCAGACCTAAAGCGTCAAGGACTAAAAACAGGCGGCGAAGATGGGGCATGACGGGCGCCACTATGGTGGTTAACACGGCAGCTGTCGCCACGATAATGACGTACTCGGGGTGTTTGACCCAGCCAAGCGGATAATGTCCCAGCAGAATATCGCGTACCGAGCCGCCGCCCAGCGCGGTCGCTGTAGCAATAATGATCACGCCGAAGGTGTCCATACGGCGACGTCCGGCAGCAAGTGCGCCGGTCATGGCTTCTGCGGTGATGCCAATGAGATAAAGGATGTGAAGCAGCATATTTCCTCCGGTGTGAACGCGGGGGAGGTTAGCGATTTGTGCGCAAGATCACGATTGAGTTTTTCTAAGGCGACTGCGTTTGCCCTATAAATTTTTATCAATTTATGTTGAATAAGCTTGATGAAAGGCGGTGACGCGCAAAATCAGGTGCCGGAATGGATTAGAAATAATAATGGGTGGTGCCGTCGACACCACCCGATAAGGCATTACTCAATATTCTGGATCTGCTCGCGCATTTGCTCAATCAGCACTTTCAACTCAATCGCTGAATTCGTCACTTCCGCATTGATCGACTTAGACGCAAGAGTGTTCGACTCGCGGTTGAACTCCTGCATCATAAAGTCCAGACGGCGGCCTACCGCTTCTTTTTTCTTAAGAATGTTGTAGGTCTCTTTAACGTGCGCTTCCAGACGGTCCAGCTCTTCAGCGACATCAATACGTTGCGCCATCAGCACCAGCTCTTGTTCCAGACGGGTGTTTTCCAGCTGAACTTCTGCCTCTTCCAGTTTGGCGACCAGGCGCTCGCGCTGCCACTGCAGCACTTCCGGCATATGGGTGCGAACCTTAGCCACTTCTGCACTCACGCCTTCAAGGCGCTGCTCAATCATCGCTTTCAGCGCCTGACCTTCGGTTTCGCGGGCAACGATAAAGTCATCCAGCGTGCCGTCGAGGGCGGCCAGAATTTCAGCGGCAATCGCGTCCAGATCCTGCTCGCCGGCGGCCATGACGCCAGGCCAGCGCAGAATATCAACCGGATTGATTTCGCCTTCATCGCTCTGCATTTTGACCCAGTTCGCCGCATTCACGAGCTGTTTCGCCAGTTTTTCGTTGAGGATCAGCTCGCCCTGTGCGCTGGCATCAGGCTCAAAGCGCAGGTTACATTCCACTTTACCGCGAGTCAGGCGCGTACGGATACGCTCGCGAACAACAGGCTCAAGGCTGCGGAACTGCTCCGGCATACGGAAATACGTTTCCAGGTAACGCTGGTTTACCGAGCGCATTTCCCATGTAGCGCTACCCCAGCTACCCTTGATTTCACGCCGGGCGTAGGCGGTCATACTGCGGATCATAGACATTCCCGTTTTTAAAGGAGAGATGGGGGGATTATAGCTTTCGGGGGCTTCTCAGGATAGGAATAAGCGTCCTTTATCCGTATAATGCGCAGCCACATTCGTTTCAAGCCGGAGAATCCATCATGCGTCCATCAGGTCGTAGCGCCAATCAGGTGCGTCCCGTCACCCTGACCCGTAACTATACAAAACACGCTGAAGGCTCCGTGCTGGTTGAGTTTGGTGACACCAAAGTGCTGTGTACCGCATCCATCGAAGAAGGCGTTCCGCGCTTCCTGAAAGGTCAGGGCCAGGGCTGGATCACCGCCGAGTACGGCATGCTGCCGCGCGCGACCCATACCCGTAACGCCCGTGAAGCGGCAAAGGGTAAGCAGGGCGGTCGTACCATGGAAATTCAGCGTCTGATCGCGCGTGCGCTGCGCGCCGCCGTTGATCTGAAAACCCTCGGCGAATTCACGATTACCCTGGACTGCGACGTGATTCAGGCCGATGGTGGCACGCGTACGGCCTCTATTACCGGCGCCTGTGTAGCGCTGGCCGATGCTCTGAACAAGCTGGTTGCTGCCGGTAAGCTGAAAACCAATCCAATGAAAGGCATGGTTGCGGCGGTCTCCGTAGGCATCGTTAACGGTGAAGCGCTTTGCGATCTGGAATACGTTGAAGATTCCGCTGCAGAGACAGACATGAACGTGGTGATGACCGAAGACGGTCGCATCATTGAGGTGCAGGGCACGGCAGAAGGCGAGCCGTTCACCCACGAAGAGCTTCTCTCCCTGCTGGCGTTGGCCCGAGGGGGAATCGAATCCATTGTCACGACGCAGAAAGCGGCGTTAGAAAATTGATTTTAAAGGCGACCAATGAGTCGCCTTTTTTTTGCCTGTAAGACAGAAAAACCAAAGGAGCTAATCCATGAAATCGTATCAGCGCCAGTTTATTGAGTTTGCGCTTAACAAGCAGGTACTTAAGTTTGGCGAATTTACGCTGAAATCCGGGCGTAAAAGTCCTTATTTCTTCAACGCCGGGCTGTTTAATACCGGGCGCGATCTGGCACTGTTAGGCCGTTTCTATGCCGAAGCGCTGGTGGATTCCGGGATTGATTTTGACCTGCTGTTTGGCCCGGCCTATAAAGGCATTCCGATTGCGACCACTACCGCGGTGGCGCTGGCGGAACATCATGATCGCGACGTGCCGTACTGCTTTAACCGCAAAGAAGCCAAAACCCACGGTGAAGGCGGGAATCTGGTCGGCAGCCCGCTGCAGGACCGCGTCATGCTGGTGGACGATGTGATCACCGCGGGCACGGCGATCCGCGAATCAATGGAGATTATCCAGGCCAACGGTGCAACGCTGGCTGGCGTGTTGATTTCGCTGGATCGTCAGGAGCGTGGTCGCGGAGAAATTTCCGCCATTCAGGAAGTGGAGCGGGATTACAACTGCACTGTGACGTCAATAATCACCCTGAAAGATCTGATTGCGTATCTGGAAGAGAAGCCTGAGATGGCGGACCATCTGGCAGCGGTAAAAGCGTATCGCGAAGAATTCGGGGTTTAAGTGCATTGCCCGGTGGCGTTGTGCTTACCGGGCCTACCCGTTCGTAGGCCGGATAAGGCGAAGCCGCCATCCGGCGATGGCGTTACTGTAATTGTGCTGCGACTAACGGCCAGCGGGCGTCAAAATCGTCCGTTGGGCGGTATTTGAACTCGCTGCGCACGAAGCGGGAAAGCATCCCTTCACAAAACGCCAGAATCTGGCTCGCCAGCAGCGTTTCATCAATGCTGTATCCTTCACCCTCACGCATTTTCTTCTCGCGCAGAACCTGGCGCAGCTGCGCTTCAATGCGTTCGAAAAGCTGGTTAATGCGGCCCTGGAGTCTGTCCTGCTCAAACATCAGCGCGTGGCCGGTCAGGATACGGGTTAAGCCCGGATTGCGTTCACCGAAGCCCAGGATTAACAGCACTATCAGACGCAGACGCGCGGTAGTGTCTTTTTCGTCTTTCAGAATCAGGTTGATGCGCGTGATCAGGCTGTCTTCAATAAACTCGATCAGACTGTCGAACATCCGGGTCTTGCTCGGAAAATGACGGTACAGCGCCGCCTCAGACACGCCTACGGAGGCGGCCAGTTTAGCGGTGGTGATGCGTTGACTGCCATCGCTGGATTCAAGCATCAGAGCCAGAGATTGAAGTATTTCTTCGCGACGATTCCTTTTCGCGGTTTGTTTTTCTGCCATGTTACAAAATACCCCTGAAAATAAGCACTTGCCAGGCTGGCATCCACACAGCGACCGCAAACGGACGTTTGCGGTTTGTTATTGCATTATGACGCTGTGAGATACGTGTTTGTCGGGCCGTTACTTGCGCCCGGAATGGCCGAAGCCGCCTTCGCCACGGTCGGTGGCGTCAAAGTCTGCCACCAGGTTAAATTCTGCCTGTACCACCGGTACAAAGACCATCTGTGCGATACGCTCACCCGGTTCAATGGTGAAGCTGTCCTGACCACGGTTCCAGACGGAGACCATCAGTTGACCCTGATAGTCGGAGTCGATCAGGCCCACCAGGTTACCCAGCACAACGCCGTGCTTATGGCCCAGGCCAGAACGCGGCAGGATAACCGCTGCCAGCGACGGGTCAGCAATGTGAATCGCCAGGCCAGTCGGAACCAGGGTCGTGGCACCCGGAGCCAGTTCTACGGCGTCATCGAGACAGGCGCGCAGGTCAAGACCGGCAGAGCCGGAGGTGGCATAGGTTGGCAGCGGGAATTGCTCGCCAACACGCGGGTCCAGAATCTTAACGTCGATTTTTTTCATCATAACGGGTAACGATCTCGTCGAGTAAATGTTGGCCCAGGAGTTCCTTGCGCTCAAGCGGTAAGACTTTATCTCCATCCTGCCAGAAAAGGTGCAGTGCGTTGCTGTCGCTGTTAAATCCTTGTGTGGCCAGCGATACGTCGTTCGCGCAAATCAAATCGAGGTTTTTGCGGGTACGTTTTTGCCGGGCATATTCTTCCACATTATTCGTTTCTGCGGCAAACCCAACAACGTATGGACGGTGGCTTTTTAGTGCGGCGACACCGGCAACAATGTCCGGGTTTTTCACCATTTTTAGTGTTAATTCATCGCCTTGCTTTTTAATTTTAGCCTCGGCGATCGTCTCAGCACGATAGTCTGCCACGGCCGCACAGCCGATAAAAATCTGCTGGCTTTGCGCATGTGCCTGCACGGCGGCTTCCATCTCCAGCGCGGTGGTAACGTCAATTCGCTTCACACACGCAGGGGTAGGCAGAGAGACCGGGCCGCTCACCAGCGTGACGTTCGCACCACGCTTCGCGGCGGCGGCGGCAATCGCAAAGCCCATTTTGCCGGAACTGTGGTTGGTGATGTAGCGCACCGGATCCAGCGGCTCGCGCGTGGGGCCCGCGGTTATCATGATGTTGAGATGTTGCAGATCGTTGACAGGCGAAAAGTGGGCCGCGGCCATATCAACAATCGTCAGCGGATCAAGCATGCGGCCCGGGCCAACATCGCCGCATGCCTGGCTACCGCTGTCCGGACCCCAGATAAGCAGGCCGCGTGAGGCCAGCGTCTCAAGATTGTGCTGCGTAGCCGCGTTACGGTACATCTGCTGGTTCATGGCAGGCACGACGGCAACAGGCGCAGGTGTGGCCAGACAAATGGTGGAGACCAGGTCGTTTGCCATACCGGCCGCTACCCGGGCGATTAAATCAGCCGTGGCGGGCGCGAGGATAACCAGGTCTGCCCATTTCCCAAGCTCAATATGGCCCATCGCGGCTTCGGCGGCCGGATCGAGCAGGCTGTCAGATACCGGGTATCCTGAAACGGCCTGCAGGCTCAGAGGAGTGATAAAGGCTTTACCGCCTTCGGTTATCGCGACCCGTACATCTGCCCCGCGCTCGCGCAGACGACGCACCAGCTCCGGCGCTTTGTAGGCAGCAATACCGCCGCTCACGCCAAGAACGATTTTTTTACCGGCCAGGCTCATCATGATTCTTTCCTGTTGGGGTTCACCAGAGAGCGGGCATTTTATCACAATCCCCAAAACGGGGTGATTTTGTCCTTCGACCACTTTGCGAGGCGCTACGCAAGAACGCAACGTGGTCGTCGAGTGCCTGACTGGCCTGTGGCAGCATGCGGTTAAAAAAGGGAGAAAGAGCATGGAAGAAGAGGATGAGCCGCTGCTGCCGCGCGAAAAACTGCTGCGCTATGACGTCACCCTGTTAAAAGATGATGAACTGCTGGCGCTCTTTTTACGTACCGGAACGCCCGGTAAAACGGTATTTACGCTGGCAAAAGAGCTGATCGTACATTTCGGTTCTCTGCACGGTTTGCTGACCGCCGAACTGGCGCAGTTTAAGCACGTAGAAGGGATCGGTGTGGCGAAATATGCCCAGTTGCGGGCCATTGCTGAACTTGCCCGCCGTTTTTACAATGTCCGCATGGAGAAGGACGATCCGATCCTGACGCCAGCGATGACGCGTGAATACCTGCAAAGCCAGTTAACCGATATCGAGCGCGAGATCTTTATGGTGATCTTTGTCGATAACAGAAACCGGGTACTGAAACATAGCTGCCTCTTTGCCGGTACGTTAAGCCACGTTGAGGTGCATCCGCGAGAAATTGTGCGGGAAGCGATAAAAGTGAATGCAGCGGGCGTGATCCTCGCGCATAATCACCCCTCAGGCTGTGCAGAACCGAGCAGAGCGGACAAAGAAATCACCGAGCGCATTATCAAATGCTGTCAATTCATGGACATTCGTGTGCTGGACCATCTGATAATTGGCCGCGGAGAGTACATTTCTTTTGCAGAACATGGCTGGATTTAGGCTATTTCTCGCGATCCATCGGGATCTTTGTCTGTTCGGGACTTGAGCACACCGCCGAGTCAGCGTATACTACGCCACCTTTGAGAATCTCGGGTTTGGCATTTGGGCCTGGCAATCGAGAGTTCACTTAGAACTATGCGATGACCGGGCTGTAAAGCCTGACGAGGCGCCGATACCCCATACGAAGCTCGAGCTAATTTGATTTTTGGAGAATAGACATGTCCCGAGTCTGCCAAGTTACTGGCAAGCGTCCGGTGACCGGTAACAACCGTTCCCACGCACTGAACGCGACTAAACGCCGTTTCCTGCCGAACCTGCACTCTCACCGTTTCTGGGTTGAGAGCGAGAAGCGTTTTGTCACCCTGCGCGTATCTGCTAAAGGTATGCGTGTAATCGATAAGAAAGGCATCGATACAGTTCTGTCTGAACTGCGTGCCCGTGGCGAAAAGTACTAAGTACTTAAAGAGGAAATAAATCATGGCTAAAGGTATTCGCGAGAAAATCAAGCTGGTTTCTTCTGCTGGTACAGGTCACTTCTACACCACCACGAAGAACAAACGTACTAAGCCGGAAAAACTGGAACTGAAAAAATTCGATCCAGTTGTACGCCAGCACGTACTGTACAAAGAAGCTAAAATCAAATAATTTTAGTCTCCTTGTATCGAAAAACCCCGCAACTGCGGGGTTTTTTGCATTCTGTATCTCAACGGAGGAACCATGCCTGAATTACCTGAGGTAGAAACCAGCCGTCGCGGCATTGAGCCCCATCTGGTCGGCGCGACGATTCTTCACGCGGTTGTCCGTAACGGGCGTCTGCGCTGGCCGGTGTCCGATGAGATCCATGCCCTGAGCGATAAACCCGTCCTTAGCGTGCAGCGCCGCGCGAAATACCTGCTGCTGGAGCTGCCCGACGGCTGGATCATTATCCACCTGGGGATGTCCGGGAGCCTGCGCGTTCTTACCGAAGAACTGCCTGCGGAAAAGCACGACCACGTCGATCTGGTGATGAGCAACGGCAAAGTGCTGCGTTACACCGATCCACGGCGCTTTGGCGCGTGGCTGTGGACGAAGGAGCTGGAAGGGCATAACGTGCTGGCGCATCTGGGCCCGGAGCCGCTCTCAGACGCGTTTAACGCGGAATACCTCAAGGCGAAGTGCGCGAAGAAGAAAAGCCCGATTAAGCCCTGGCTGATGGATAACAAGCTGGTGGTCGGCGTGGGGAATATCTACGCCAGCGAATCGCTGTTTGCGGCCGGGATCCACCCCGATCGGCTGGCCTCGTCGCTGTCGGCGCAGGAGTGTGAGCTGCTGGTCCGCGTGATTAAAGCCGTATTGCTGCGCTCGATTGAGCAGGGGGGGACAACGCTGAAGGACTTCCTGCAAAGTGACGGCAAGCCGGGCTATTTTGCCCAGGAACTGCAGGTGTATGGCCGTAAGGGCGAACCGTGCAGAGTCTGCGGCACACCCATTATTGCCACGAAACACGCCCAGCGCGCCACGTTCTACTGCCGTCAGTGCCAGAAATAGGGCTACTTGAGCTTTTCCATCAACGCCTGGTGGACGTTAACCGGCAGGAAATGGGTAACGTCCCCGTGATGGCGCGCCACCTCTTTCACCAGCGTGGACGAGATAAACGACCACTCTTTGGAGGGCATCAGGAATACGCTCTCCAGTTCCGGCATCAGGTGGCGGTTCATGTGCGCCAGCTGCATCTCATATTCGAAGTCTGCCACCGCGCGTAAACCGCGGATCAGAATGTTCGCCTGCTGGGTGCGGGCGAAGTTCGCCATCAGGTCGCTAAACCCGACCACCTCAACATTCGGCAGGTGCGAAATGGCATCGGTGGCGAGCTGCACGCGCTCGTGGAGGTCAAACATCGGCTTTTTGCTGGGGCTGGCGGCAATCGCCAGGATCACCTTGTCGAACATGCACGCCGCACGGGTGATGATATCAAGATGACCGTTGGTGATCGGATCGAAGGTACCCGGATAAATCGCTTTTGTGCTCATGGCTCACGTTTTCTCTGAGTAGCCGCGGCAGAGCGCCCACAGCTCGGTGTATTTGTTGAAAGTATACTGGGCATTGACTACCGCGAGTAACCAGCCCTGCTTACCGTCCAGCACGCCACCACGCAGCAGCAGCGTTTTCAGAAACGCGCCCAGCGTGTGGGTGAAGATTCCGGTCAGCGAGGCCTTCTTGCCGCGCTGGTGACGCTCCTGCGCCCATGCGGTGGCATAGTTGAGCTGTTTGCGCTGGAAGCTTGCGAAATCGCGGCAGGTCAGGTGCAGCAAATCGCCCGTCAGGGGGATGACCTGGGCATTGTCGCAGGCCAGGGATTCATGCACCAGATTGTCGTTGTACTGATACCGCTCGCGCTCGTAGAGGCGCGTCACGCGGTCAGGATACCAGCCGCTGTGGCGCATAAAACGGCCAAGGAAGTAGTTGCGGCGGGCAATGCTGTATACAGCACCAGGTTGAGGTGAGGAAAGCACCGCCTGAATGGCCTGCTGAAGCTCCGGCGTGATGCGCTCGTCAGTATCGAGCATCAGGACATAATCTCCGGTGGCAAACCCCTGCGCGCGCTGGCGCTGGATGCCATAGCCTTGCCAGTCAGTATCAATAAAGACTTTTGCGCCCGCTGCCCGGGCAACGTCCACCGTGTTGTCCGTACTTCCGGAATCAAGAATGACTATCTCGTCAGCCCAGGCTACCGACGCCAGGCAGTCCGGAAGCAGGTCGGCGGCGTTTTTGGCGATCATCACGACCGACAGACGCGTTGACATCAGTGGCTCCGCTGGGGCAGGTAAGGTTGCAGAAGTTGCAGCAGACGGGTCAGGGCACCCTGGTTCTGGTGCAGCACTTCGACCGCATGTCGCCCGTACCACAGGCGATAATCTTCGTCAGTCAGAAGGGTTGAGACCTCTTTAACTACGGAGTCCGCATCGGTCACGGTAATTAAACCATCGGCCTGCTGTAATTTCGCGCAGATATCTTTGAAGTTAAACGTATGTGGCCCCATCAGCACCGGAATCGCGTGGGCTGCCGGCTCGAGCGGGTTATGGCCGCCGCGCTCCACCAGGCTGCCGCCGACAAACGCGAGGTCAGCAATGCCGTAGAGCAGCATCAGCTCGCCCATCGTATCGCCAATCACCACCTGGGTGCTGCCAGACGGGATCTCCCCGCTGCTGCGCAGCGTGAAGCTGAAACCGCCTTTTTGCACCATTTCACGGGCATCTTTAAAACGTTCCGGATGGCGGGGCACGAGGATTAGCAGTAAATCAGGGAAGCTTTCCAGCAGCTTGCGGTGCGCCTGCAGGATGATCTCTTCTTCACCGTCATGGGTACTGGTCGCAATCCAGACCTGACGACGCGGGGCCCACTGGCGGCGAAGCGTGATGGCGCGGGCGGCGAGTTCAGGGGTAACCGAAATATCAAATTTCAGGCTGCCCGTCACCGCAAGCTGGTTGCGTTTGAGGCCCAGAGAGATAAAGCGTGCCGCATCTTCTTCATTCTGCGCGGCAATCAGGGTGATCTTGCTCAGCAGGCGGCGCATAAATTTACCCAGCTTGCCGTAACCTTTCGCCGAGCGCTCTGACAGGCGCGCGTTGGCAATCACCAGCGGAATTTTACGGGCATGCAGGGCGGAAATCATGTTTGGCCACAGTTCGGTTTCCATCACAATCACCAGCTTCGGGCGAACGGTATTCAGGAAACGATTCATGGCGCAGGGGAGATCGTAAGGGAGATAGACGTGATGAACGTCTTTGCCGAAAGCGGATAACGCGCGCTCCGAGCCGGTTGGCGTCATCGTCGTGACGGTGATCGGCAGCGACGGGTAGCGGTGACGCAGGGCGCGAACCAGCGGGATTGCCGCCAGCGTTTCACCGACAGAAACGGAATGCAGCAAAATACCGTCCGGCGCGACTTTATTGCGGCAGAAGCCATAGCGTTCAGCCCAGCGTTTACGATACGCAGGCGCTTTACGGCTACGAAGCAACAGTCTCAGCCACACCAGTGGCTGAATGATGTAGAGCAGAGCGGTATACAACAATTCCAAGCGATTATCCGTTTTTTTAGTTTCGGCGGGCAAATTCTAAGCATTTGAGCCGTCTAAAGCTATCTCTTTGGTGTTTTAAGACACCCATTTGCCTGCGTTACGCTCATTCGCCTGAAAAAAAACGGGCAATTTCTTGCCCGTTTCATGTCTAACCGTTTAGCGCTCCGCTTCGGGGAGGGCATTCAGATGGTAGGTTACGCGCTCCGAAAGCCCGCGAATATCACCGCCAGTGATAAAGAAGCTGTCATCTTTTTGATTCGGATTGCTGACGTCGTAGCCCAGCATCTTGTTGATGAGCGTTGCCACCTGATAATGGTTGAGAGGTACCTGCGGGCTGATCTCCTTCATGGCGTAAGCTGGATCGTTGCTGAAGTAGAGGAACGGTACCTGAGCAATTGGCATTTCAACAACCGAGTGGCCAAACAGACCGTTATCGCCCACGCGTTCACCGTGATCGGAGGTGATAAACACCAGCACCGGCAGTTTGGATTTTGCCAGCGCGGTGCGAATCGCGGACGCGAGTTCTTTGTCATACAGGCGGACCGCATCGTCATACTCGTTTTTCTTCTGCGCCACATCATCACTCAGACGCGGCGTAGAGAATTTCGCGAAGCCCTGCGGGATATTACGCTCGTACGGGATATGTGGAGCACGGCTGTTGAGCACCATCAGGAACGGTTTGTTCCAGTCCAGGGTTGCTTTCTCAACGGATGGCGTCAGAACAACGTCTGCGCCGACATCTGGTGCCGGGCGGATCTGGGTATCTTCCCACAGATCGATATCATGGATGCCAATCCAGTTGCTCAGCCCTTCCAGCCCCTGGGCGGAGATAAAGGCGGTCTGATAACCCTGTTTCTTCGCGTTGGCGAAGATATTGGTGGATTTCGATTTATAGGCCCCGTAGTTATCCGGCTCGCGCAGATTATTCACCAGCATCGGGATGGCCACGCGGGTGGACACGGCGTTGGAGACAATCAGGCGGCCCGTACCTTGATACTGCTGGAGCAGCGCTTTCAGCTCAGGCGTGGTATCGCGTTCGTAGCCCAGAGCGCTGACGTGGTGCGGATTAAGGCTTTCACCTATCGCCAGAATAATCGAATATTTACCCGCGCGCGTATCCTTAACAGATTTGACCTGGTAGGGATCGTAGTGGGTCAGATTCTGGTTTTCGCCTGACATCGCTTCCGGGATCAGGCGTATGGCGCTGAAGCTCATCGCAGACAGGCCGTTACGCAGCAGGGAGTGGCGCAGGTCCGGGTTGAACTTGTACATCTGCCCGTCGATCGCTTTGTAGAACTGACCGACAAACATCACGACAATCGCAAGCAGGCAAGGAAGCGCAATCCATTTGTGCCAAAGCGGCGCCAGACGACGCGCAAAGACCAGCGCAAACACGACCGCCACAATCATGATGGCGAAGTAGATGCCCAGTGAACCCAGGCTGTCGGTGATCCCACTGGCAATGTCTTTCGTTTCCACGAACGCCAGCCAGACTTCGCTCGGGCCATAGAACTGACCGTAGAACTGGTAGTACACCGCTTCCGAAATCTGAACGATAAACGTGACGGCCAGCAACAGGCGAGTCAGGAAGAAACGCGCGCTGGCTGCGGCAAGCAGGGAAATGATCAGATACAGCGAGATATCACCGGATTTCGGCTGGTAGACGTGATCTTTCAGCAGAATGATGATTTCTG
Organism: Enterobacter cloacae complex sp. IR5422; assembly: GCF_049238165.1. Classification (NCBI taxonomy): domain Bacteria; kingdom Pseudomonadati; phylum Pseudomonadota; class Gammaproteobacteria; order Enterobacterales; family Enterobacteriaceae; genus Enterobacter; species Enterobacter cloacae complex sp. IR5422. The sequence continues at coordinate 30,850 of NZ_JBMKHT010000025.1, forward strand.
AAAGCGAGAACAGCAGCAGGAATGCCAGCGTCAACCCCAGGGTGCGCAACAGATTGCTGCGCGGGGTGAACGAAGAATGTGTCGTTGTTTTGAACATGGAAGGACTCTATTCCGATCAGAACTTTTTAGTCAGCGGGCGAATGGCTTTACCAAAGCCAAAGCGCAGTGCGCGAACTACCGTAGGACGATTGTGCAATCCTTTTCGCCAAATACCCTCAAACAGGGCATACCAGCGTGCAGCGACCGCTTCGCGGGAATAGACCTGTAGGCGTTTTTCACCCTGTTCGCGCATCTGACGATACAGTTCAGGGGAGTTTTTCAGACGCATGATGGCATTGAAGGCTTCATCAGGGTTTTTGGCGATCAGGTAGTCCAGCTCGCTTTCGCGGATCGCGCGATAAGACGGCTCGTCATCGCAGACCATCACCGTTTTCCCCAGCCAGTTGTTAATGAGCTTACTGGCAGGCTTACGCGCCAGTTTATGATCGTGTGATTTGCGGAAGCTGATGCACACGTCCACGTCCTGGTAGTTTGTCCAGTTATCGAACGAGATGCGGAGCTCAATACCTTGTTCGGCAAGACGTTGCTTAAAATTCCCTTCGCGGTATTCGTCCGGGAAACTGTCTACACGGCCGAAGAATGCGACGGTTTTGATTGTCTCGTCGGTGCGTTCGCGTGGTTTTACGCCCGGCTGTGGCCAGTAGGGGACGAAAATACGATTGCTATGGTTGTCTACTTCCGGATTCTGGTCGACGACAACATCGGCGCCAATCACGGGAGGGCGGTCCGCACGCGCGACCACGGTGAAGCCACGCCACGGCTTCACGCGGGAACCAAAGTCGTCGTTATGCATCAGGTTAATGGCATCTGGCCTGCATTCAGAGCCAAACGAACACTCGATTGCGTCACCATAATAGTGCTTTAGCGCCAGGGTAGTCTGGAACGTCCAGCCACCGCGGCCGCCACAATAAAATCGCTCCGGAATATCGTCAGGATTGACCTGGTTATCCAGGAGAGTCTGGAAATCTGCGTAGTTTTTAGCGATGAAATCCGCGCGGGAAACCGCGTGTAATTTAAGTTTGGTCATAATTTCCGTTAGCCAAGAATTTTTTTAAGACGGAAGTAGCGACGTCCCAGACGCCACCGTTGGCGGAAGCCGCGCGCATTTTGCCAAATCAGAGTCCAGATACCGCGATCGAAAAGCTCACGGGTGATCTCGCGTTTTTTGGCCATATCTTCAATGTTATTAATGCTATGCAGGATCCCAAGACCCTCTTTGGCGATTTGCCAGCGGCAGGCGGGCACGCGTTTCACCTGTTCCGGATAGCGTTTGTTGATGGCGTCCAGCATCTCCAGAATCTTCATATAATGGCGCGAAGAGCGCATGCGCGTGTCGTCCGTGCCAGGCGTATGGGAAACGGAAGCGGAGTGGATTAGGTAGTCGTAATAGGTCTCATCAATATACTGCACGCGTCTGGCGGTGAGCAGCACTTCCGTAGTCCAGGGGATGTCCTGATGGCGCAGACCCTGTTCAAAGCTGAAGCCCTGCTCTTTGATAAAGGCGTGGCGATAGATGTTCAGCCACGTCACGTGCAGGAACTTGCGCGATTCGAGCGCCATCTGCAGCCAGGTCGGGCCGTCCAGCACGTCGGTTGACGCAAGTTTATCTGAAGGGAAGATCTTCTTCGACGGGCGTCCGTCGTCATAAATGTAGGTACCGTTGCAGGTCGCGACGTCCAACTGCCCGGCGAGTGCAATCTCAAGCAGGCGCGGATACATACCCGGATAGATAACGTCATCAATATCCGGAAACGCGATGTAATCGCCCGTTGCTGCGGCCAGACCGGTATTACGGGCCGCAGAGACACCCCCATTAGGCTGGTCGATGACGTTAAAATGACTGAATTCACTGGCGTAGCGGGCGATGATATCTGCGGAGCCGTCAGTTGAGCCGTCATTAACGATAACAAGTTCCAGGCTGTGCAGATTCTGTTTCTTTATGCTGTCAAAAAAAGCGCTCAGGAAATTCTCGCCATTATAGACGGCGACAACGAGGCTTAATTGAGGCGTTCCAGACATGCTTACTCCGTAATTTAACGCGGTGAGATGCGGCTAACGAGCGATACAGCAACGTGCAATGGCTTTTCGACAGCCGGCAGGCAAAAGAGTTCTGATAGGTAACGTTGCGCCGATGCGTATTGTCAACGGCGCTATGTATACGCAATCAGGAGGTTGTTTCTGTTCGTTTAGCGGGCCGTAACGCGCACATTCCCACAAGCAACCCGGTTAACAGCATATATTGTTCCAGGTAGTGATCTTTCAGATTGTGGTCAACCATGGTGCGGGAGAAGAAACCAACCGTAAACAGCAGCAGGAACATGCCCGCCATCATATTGCCATGGCGGAACTCGCGCCAGCCGATGTACCAGCAGCCTGCCAGCAGAATCAGCCAGCCTGCAATGCCCGCGATGCCGTTCTGGATACCAAACTCAATCAGGCCGTAGTGGCTGTGCGGAATGTTAATGCGATTGTCCTGCGTGTCGCGACGCAGCACATAGCGGAAGGCCTCTTTGCGAGGCCCCATTCCCGCAGGGTGTTCGCCCACCAGTTTCCAGCCCTGATGGAAGAAGCTCGCGCGACAGCCGTTGGAGTGGTTCATTGGACGACCGAGATCGTTAGTCGGTACTGTTCCGTTGGTTTTGTTATAGCAAAAACTGGTGAAAGGCGCGTTCCAGCCTGTTACGGCATCATCTTCCAGACTTTGCCAGCGCGGATCGGTTTTCCAGGAGGCATAGCCCAGAAGCGCAGAAGCGATAGTAATGCCCAAAAGAATGCCACCGGTGAGCAACACCCGGCTGCGACGCATGCTATGCAGGCTAAGCAGAATGAAGGTGGAGAACAGGCTGCCAACCAGGCCGATCGTTCCCCAGCGGGTATCGACTAACGCCGTGCAGACAAGGTTACACAGCAGCATAAAGGCGAGGAACGGTGTCTTCAGGCGTAAGAAACGCTGATGAAGCAGGCCGCGCGTAAGCAGTTCGGCGAGCAGGAAACCGGTGATCATATTGACCTGGAAGCTCATGCGCGTGCGGTTATAAACAATCCGCGTTTCGCCCCAGTGGATCACGCCGTCTCGCCAGTAAAGCCAGACGGTATCAAGGAGGTGGATACAGACGACGCCCCAGAAAAAAAGGACGACGAGAGTAAAGAACCGGGCTGCCGATAAAGAGGGGAAGCGCTCCTGAATCACCGGTAATAACACCAGGCCCGTACAGAAAAGCAATACCGGACGTAACCACTGTCCATCCCAGGTCGACACCATTTCTTTAATATCTGGCGCGACAAAAAAGCCGTTAATCAGGATAAAGAAGGTTAATGCCCACAGCACAATAAGCACGAACTTAATTTTGTTTAAGTCCAGCGCTTTTCTCGCCACTGAAGAGCTAAAGAAAAGACCGAGCGCCACCACAATATTAGGATAAATCAGTCCATTACGATGAAAAGGTAGCTGATCGTTTGGGATTGGCCAGATAAAACATAAAGCCAGTACAGACAGTACTAAAAGACCTGTCAGGATGTTACGAGTATTTGTCATAATTTTGGTACTGGTAAAGGATCTCGGCGTTAATACCGGTTAGTTAACAATGCCATATGCAGATTCCACTGATTATGAGTGGAATAAAAGCCTGAGAAAATTACCACAGAAGCCATTACTACAGAAGGACAATGTTTGTAAGCAAGATTAATCCGCCTGTGCATTATCGTAATACCCGCGTATATAATCGGCGGCCTGGACAGCGGTTTCAGCTAAACGACAGGAAATATATGCATATTGTTCACACTGAAGCAGACGGCGGCAAAGGCGGGCAGCCTCTGCGCATTATCAACGAATCGCTTGGGATGATTCAGCGTGGCCATCAGGTGACTCTCCTTTGTCCGGAAACTGCGCCGCTCCACGCGCTGGCACGCAATGCCGGTCTGACGGTGGTCACGATGCCGTTGAAGCGTAAGAACCTTAAAAACCTGCAGGTGCTGCGTCGCTGGATGAAGGATAACCGTCACTCGATTGACGTCATCAACAGCCATAACTCTGCCGATACCTGGCTGGTGGCGCTGGCGAATCTGACGCTGTCCAACCCTGTACCACTGGTGAGAACCCGTCATGCGTCCGGCGTACCGCGCAACAACTGGACGACCCGCTGGCTCTTCCGCACGGCCTGCGCGCATATCGTGACCACCGGCGAGGCGCTGCGCCATCAGGTGGCAGATATTGGCGTGCCGATGTCCCAGAGTACGTCGGTACCAAGCGGTGTCGATACGCAGCGTTTCCATCCGGGAGATAAGCACCAGGCCCGGGTTCATTGTGGTTTGTCGCAGGACGATTTCTGGCTGGGCGTGGTATCGCATTTGCGCCCGAACAAAGGCCATAGCGTACTGCTGCGCGCCCTGGCGAAAATCGCCAATCCACACATCAAGCTGGCGATTGTCGGCGAAGGTCCGCACAAAGCGACGCTGGAACAGGAAATCACCGCCCTGGGGTTACAGCAGCGCGTGGTCATGGCGGGACATCAATCCGATCCGGAACGCTGGTTCCCGGCCTTTGATATTGCGCTCAGCCCTTCGCACGATATGGAAGGTGTTCCACAGGGCGTGCTGCAATCGTTAGCCACCCGTATTGCCACCATTGCGACGGATGCAGGTGGAACGGGAGATGCGGTGATTAACGGGCAGACGGGAGTGCTGGTCGCGCAGCGCGACGAAAACGCGCTGCACGATGCCATAATGAAACTCTATGACGACTCAGCCCTTCGCGAGACGCTCGCGCAACAGGGATATGACTACCTGAGCACGCACTTTACCCGCGAATGTATGCTGGACGCGATGGAGAAAGTCTTCTCCGATGCCGCTCAGCGCAGCAAATCGCGATAAAGCGCCTGTAGCTCTTTCGCCATTCTGTCCAGGGTGAAGGGCTCGGCGGTTGCACGCGCAGCGGCGGAGTAATCGACACCCTGTTCACGGCCTTTCAGCCACAGCGAGATGGCCTGCAGGTAGCCTTCGCTGTCCAGCGCATCGCGCACCCAGCCGTTTTGACCCTCGGTTATCCACTCCGCCGCGCCGCAGCCGTGGCTGGTAAGCAGCGGCAAACCACAGGCCAGCGCTTCCACGCAGACGTTCGGGAAGGGATCGTAGAGCGTCGGCAGGATAAGGGCATCCGCCGTGCCATAGACTTCACGCACGTTGGCAACGGGGCCCAGGAACTTCACTCGTGAGGAAATCCCCAGCGCCTGCGCCAGCTTTTCGAACTTCCGCGCATGTTTATCGCGGCCGGCAATCAGCAGCCAGACGTCAGGATGCGCCACAATGGCGCGCAGCGCGGTGGCGACGCCTTTACGGCTGAAGCCTGACCCAACATACGCCAGCACCGGTGCGTCAGGAGGAATACCCAGGGCATCACGCTGCGAAAGGGCGCGGACCTCAGGGCTAAACTGAACGGTGTCCACGCCGTTGTAGATCACCGTCAGCTTGTCGTCCGGCAGCCCGAAGCGCCGCGCGATATCATCGCGCACCATCTTCGAATTACAGATCACCTTGCGCAGCTGCGGATGGGTATACATCTGCGCCTCGGCCTGCAGAATGTAGCGGTGATAGCGGCTCAGAGATTGCGCCCAGCGCGCCAGCGGCGACAGAATGCGGCCATATTGCTCAAGCCAGGTGGCGTGAACACCGTCGCCCGCCCGGAAGATGGTGGCTCCCGGTATGCGTTCGTGGCTTTGCACAATATCAAACTGCGCAAAATGCGCGGCGGCTTCGAGGGCAAAACCGGATTCACGCGCGATGCGATTGCGAAACGGCGGATTGACCGTCAGCGTTTTCCAGCCTGCGGCATCCTCCCACTGGCGAGCAATCAGCGTGACATCAAGCGAGGTATCCTGCGCCAGCACGTTTAGCGCACGTGAGACAAAACGCTCTGCGCCACCGTTGGGGTTGTAGGTCTGTCGGACAATCGCCAGCTTCATGCAGGTGTTTCCGTTTCCAAGAGCATCGTATCGATGGCGCTCAGCACCTGCTGCGGGGTGATGGCGGTGATGCAGTCTGAGACACCGCTGTCTCCGCAGCCCGCTTTGCCGCAAGGCTGGCAGGTAAACCCGGCCACAATCACACGATAATTTACCCCCCACGGCGCCCATTTGATGGCGCCGGTAGGGCCAAAGATGGCGACGGTTGGCGTACCGACGGCGCTCGCAAGATGCATTGGCATGGAATCCACGCCGAAGTACACCCGGGCGTGCTTCATGAGCGCGCCCAGCTCTTTCAGGTTCAGCTGACCGCTTAAATCAAAGACCGGCTGGGTGAGGGCTGCGCGCAGCGCATCCATATAGGCCTTCTCTTCTTTTGACGGTGCGGCGGAGAGGACGATCGGCAGGCCGCGCGCCGCCAGGTTATCAATGGTCGCTGCCAGCTTTTTGATATCCCAGGCCTTAAACATCCAGCGCGAGGTCGGGTGAACCAGAATGTAGGATTTACTCGTGAGCCCAAACCCGGCCAGCTTTTCGGCCACAGAGGCTTCTGCCGCGTCACCGGGCACAAAAAGCGTATGTTTGTCTTCATCGGACTGCGGATGAATGCCGATCCGGCGCAGGGCATCCAGATTAACCTCCACCATATGACGGCTGTTGTCCTGAATCGCCGGATAGAGCGTGGTGAACGATTTCACCCAGCGGCGACGCGCCAGGCCACCGCGCTTATCCGGCTTAAAGCCGACGGAGACGCGCGGTTTCAGGCGACGCGCCAGGCGCGCGCCGTGCCAGTGTTCGGTCAGGTTAATCAGCACGTCATACTGACGGCCTTTCAGGGTGTTCAGCAGGGCGCGGTAGAGGCGGAATTGTTCAAACCAGCCCTTCTTGCGCCAGTTGCGCCCAATAGTGTGCACCTGGTCGATATGCGGGTGGCTGGTCAGCATCGCCTGGGTATCGTCATAAACCAGCGCATCGACTTCCACGTTCGGCCAGTTCTTTTTCAGCACGGTAAAAACCGGCGAGGTAAGCAAAACGTCACCGTGGTGACGAAGCTTAATAATCAGCACGCGCTTTGGCGGGCGCTCCGCTGAGAAAAAATCAGACATAGGCTCTCTCTGCTGCCAGCAAAGGCTCTAATTGCGCAAATACCGCAGCGGCGCTGAGATCGCTCAGCTGCGATGAGTGTTCCGGGCGGCAGATATATTGATTTTTTCCATAGCCGCCGATCAGGCCCGGGTCCGTTGGGCCGTAAAGCGTAATATTAGGACGGTCCAGCGCCGCCGTCAGGTGGCTGAGTCCCGTATCCACGGAGACCACAGCCGTAGCGCCTGCCAGCGCCTGAGCGACGCCATCCAGCTTCATGCGCGGCAGAACGTCCACATAATCAAACCCTGCCGCCAGGCGTTTGGCGCGCGCTTCTTCATGGGGAGCGCCCCACGGGAGTTTGATACGTAACCCCGCACTTCCCAGCAGGCCGATCAGTTCGCGCCAGTGCGCTTCCGGCCAGTGCTTGTCGTCGCGGGTCGTTGCATGAAGGAAAATCAGGTAGGGTGCGTCTGTTTGTTGCGAACCGTGCAAAAAATGCTGCGAAATGGCGTAATCGCCCTGCGTTTCCGGCTTTGCATAGCCAAGACTCTTTGCAAATAGCTCGCGGGTACGTTCCACCGCGTGCTGCTGCTTCGCGATGTGGTGGCGGAGGTTATAGAACAGGCTCGCCAGCGGTTCGCGGGCGGTTTGCCAGTCCATGCCGTGCTTTACGCCTCGCGCCAGTCGCGTCACCAGCGCGGCGCTTTTGACCAGCCCCTGCGCGTCGATGATGGCATCATAACGCTGCACCTGTACCGCCTCGCGGAAGGCTTTGCGTTCGGCTTTAATCGGCGCGGAGAACCACGCTTTCCGCCAGCGGCGAATCGCCACCGGGATCACGCGGTCAACCGCTTCATGCCAGGTGGGGATCTGCGCGAAGCCCTCTTCCACCACCCAGTCAAAACGAATGCCCGGTACGGCCTGCATGGCGTCCGTCAGTGACGGCAGCGTGTGCAGAACATCGCCCATCGACGAGGTTTTAACGATCAGTACCCGCATTCGTTATCCTTCTTCGCTCAACAGCAGTTCGTTAAGCTCTTCAAGAACGCGCTGCGGGGTAATGTCGATCAGGCTCTGATGATAACCTTCAGCGGCATCGCCTTTGCGCACCTTGTGGTAGCCAGTGATCAGGCGAATAACGCGCGCTTTATGGGAAAGCGGAGGCGTAAAGTCCGGGCTGCTTGGCCCATACAGTGCCACCAGCGGACGGTTGAGCGCAGCGGCGACGTGCATCAGGCCTGAATCGTTGGTAACCACAGCGTGGCAGGCAGCAATCAGGATAACCGCCTGCTCAAGCTGCGTTTCTCCCGCCAGGTTGCGGCACCAGGCCTGCTGTTCATTACTGAGCGTCGCGAGAATTTCGTTGCCCGCCTCGTGGTCTTTTGCCGAACCGAACAGGACAATCTGGTAGCCTTCGTCGATCAGCTGTTTCGCCAGCTCTGCATAGTGGTAGTGCGGCCAGCGTTTTGCCGGGCCGAACTCGGCGCCAGGGCAGAAGCCAATCATCGGACGTTCAGCCGAAAGGCCAAACGCGCTGCAGGTCTGGGATTTTTCACCGTCGTTAACCTGAAGCTGGGGCCAGAGCAGCGGCTGCGGCAGGTCTTTCGCGCTGCGCATCACGCCTTTGTCATAGGCCAGCGCCACGTAGCGCTCCACCATTAATGGCCAGGCCGCTTTATCCAGCACGCGCGCATCGTTCAGCAGGCCGTAGCGCATTTCGCCGCGCCAGCCGGTGCGATGCGGAATGCCCGCAAAGAAGGGCACCAGGGCAGATTTAAAGGAGTTGGGCAGAACATACGCGCGGTCATACCGCTTCTCGCGCAGGCTATGGCCGAGCTTGCGGCGTTCGCCAATTTCCAGCGCCCCGTGGCCGAGCGGCATCGGGATCGCTTCATTCACTTCCGGCATACGCGATAACAGCGGACGGCACCATGCGGGTGCCATCACGTCGATTATCGCCTGGGGATAGCGCGCCTTGAGCGTGCGATAGAGACTTTGCGACATCATCATGTCGCCCACCCATGACGGGCCGATCACCAGAATCTTCATACTTACGCGTCGCGGTTCAGCCAGGCCATATACTCCGTTACGCCTTCGGCAACGGTTTTGAACGGCTTGTCATAACCCGCTGCGCGCAGGTTAGTCAGGTCAGCCTGGGTGAACGCCTGATAGCGGCCTTTCAGCTTGTCCGGGAACGGAATGTACTCGATGCTGCCTTTTTTATGGTACGCCAGCGTGGCGTCAGCCACCGCCTGGAAGGACTCTGCGCGGCCGGTACCCAGGTTGAAGATGCCGGACACGCCGTTTTCCCAGAACCACAGGTTTACGGCTGCCACGTCGCCCACGTAAACGAAGTCACGCTTAAAGCCGTCGCTGCCTTCGAACAGTTTTGGACTTTCACCGTTATTCAGCTGGGTGTTCAGGTGGAACGCCACGCTCGCCATGCTGCCTTTGTGGCCTTCGCGCGGTCCGTAGACGTTGAAGTAGCGGAAGCCGACGATCTGCGAGTTCGCTTCTGGCAGTACCTGACGCACGTACTCGTCGAACAGGAATTTGGAGTAGCCGTAGACGTTCAGCGGCTGCTCATATTCGCGGGCCTCGATGAAGTCCGAGGTACGCCCGCCGTAAGTGGCGGCAGAAGAGGCATACAGGAACGGAATTTCACGCTCCAGGCAGTAGTGCAGGATCTCTTTGGAATACTGATAGTTGTTGTCCATCATGTACTTGCCGTCCCACTCTGTGGTGGAAGAACACGCACCTTCGTGGAAGATGGCTTCGATCTCGCCGAACTCTTCACCCGCCATAATCTGGATAAGGAAGTCTTCTTTATCCATGTAGTCAGCGATGTTCAGATCCACCAGGTTGACGAACTTGGTGCCGTCTTTCAGGTTGTCAACCACCAGGATGTCGGTGATGCCTTTGTCATTGAGAGCCTTAACAATATTGCTGCCGATAAAGCCTGCGCCGCCGGTAACGATGATCATAACTGTAACCTTTGAAGTGTGGAGCCCGGGGACAATCCCGGACGCTAATGTTTCTATCATATCATTAGTATGGCTGCCCTTCAGCCATTCACCGACATAGCGCAAGGGTACACGTGATTTATGCTGCAAAAACGACAAGAGATGACGTGTCATCTCGTCATGAACTATAGGTTTGGGTAATATGTCCCGAAATTTGCCGAGTCTGGAGAATTGCAATGCGTGGTGATTTTTACAAACAGTTAAACAGCGACCTCGAGACCGCACGTGCGGAAGGGTTGTTCAAGGAAGAGCGTATTATCACGTCTGCCCAGCAGGCGGACATCACCGTTGCCGACGGCAGCCATGTGATCAACTTTTGTGCGAACAACTACTTAGGTCTTGCGAATCACCCTGAGCTGATTGCCGCTGCCAAAAACGGCATGGATACCCACGGCTTCGGCATGGCCTCCGTACGCTTTATCTGCGGAACCCAGGACAGCCATAAGCAGCTTGAGCAAAAGCTGGCAACCTTCCTCGGAATGGAAGATGCGATTCTGTACTCCTCCTGCTTTGACGCCAACGGCGGCCTGTTCGAGACCCTGCTCGGCGCAGAAGATGCCATTATCTCCGACGCCCTGAACCATGCGTCCATCATTGACGGCGTGCGCCTGTGCAAAGCGAAGCGTTTCCGCTACGCCAACAACGACATGGTTGAGCTGGAAGCGCGCCTGAAAGAGGCCCGTGAAGCGGGCGCTCGCCATGTGCTGATCGCCACCGACGGCGTGTTCTCCATGGACGGCGTGATCGCCAACCTGAAGGGCGTATGTGACCTGGCAGATAAATACGACGCGCTGGTGATGGTCGATGACTCTCACGCCGTCGGTTTTGTCGGCGAAAATGGTCGCGGCTCCCACGAATACTGCGACGTAATGGGCCGCGTGGACATCATCACCGGCACGCTGGGCAAAGCGCTCGGCGGCGCATCCGGCGGCTATACCGCTGCGCGTAAAGAGGTGGTGGAGTGGCTGCGCCAGCGCTCGCGTCCGTATCTGTTCTCCAACTCCCTGGCACCGGCGATTGTTGCCGCCTCCATCAAAGTGCTGGAGATGGTGGAGTCCGGCGCTGAACTGCGCGACCGCCTGTGGTCCAACGCGCGTCTGTTCCGTGAAAAAATGAGCGCCGCAGGGTTCACCCTGGCCGGTGCTGACCACGCGATCATTCCGGTGATGCTGGGTGATGCGGTCGTGGCGCAGAACTTTGCCCGCGAGCTGCAGAAAGAAGGGATTTACGTCACCGGGTTCTTCTTCCCGGTGGTGCCAAAAGGTCAGGCGCGTATCCGCACCCAGATGTCTGCGGCGCATACGCCTGAACAAATTGAACGTGCGGTGGAAGCCTTTACCCGCATCGGTAAACAGCTGGGCGTCATTGCCTGAGGACGTGTGATGAAAGCGTTATCCAAACTGAAAGCGGAAGAAGGGATTTGGATGACCGACGTGCCGGAACCGGAAGTCGGTCATAACGATCTGCTGATCAAAATTCGTAAAACGGCTATCTGCGGTACTGACGTTCACATCTACAACTGGGACCAGTGGTCGCAGAAAACCATTCCTGTACCGATGGTTGTCGGTCACGAATATGTCGGTGAAGTGGTGGGTATCGGCCAGGAAGTGAAAGGCTTCAAAATCGGCGACCGCGTCTCCGGTGAAGGTCACATTACCTGCGGCCACTGCCGTAACTGCCGCGGCGGGCGTACGCACCTGTGCCGCAATACCATCGGCGTGGGCGTGAACCGTCCGGGCTGCTTCGCGGAATACCTGGTGATCCCGGCCTTTAACGCCTTCAAAATCCCGGACAATATTTCTGACGATCTGGCCTCCATTTTCGATCCGTTCGGTAACGCCGTGCACACGGCGCTCTCCTTCGATCTGGTCGGTGAAGACGTGCTGGTCTCCGGCGCGGGCCCCATCGGCATTATGGCGGCAGCTGTGGCGAAGCATGTAGGTGCGCGCAACGTCGTGATCACCGACGTAAACGAATACCGCCTGTCGCTGGCGCGCAAAATGGGCGTCACCCGCGCGGTGGATGTCTCGAAAGAGAGCCTGACCGACGTGATGGAAGAGCTGGGCATGACCGAGGGCTTCGATGTGGGTCTGGAGATGTCCGGTGCGCCACCGGCGTTCCGCACCATGCTCGACACCATGAACCACGGTGGCCGTATCGCGATGCTGGGTATCCCGCCGTCGGATATGTCCATCGACTGGAACAAAGTGATCTTCAAGGGGCTGTTCATCAAGGGTATCTATGGTCGTGAGATGTTCGAGACCTGGTACAAGATGGCGGCGTTGATTCAGTCCGGTCTGGATCTGTCCCCGATTATTACTCACCGTTTCTCTATAGATGAGTTCCAGCAGGGCTTTGACGCGATGCGTTCCGGCCAGTCAGGGAAAGTGATTCTGAGCTGGGATTAACCGCGAAAGCGCCTTCGGGCGCTTTTTTTACGGCCTCTTCACGTTTCTTACATCCGCAATCAGATTATTTCGATTTTTCCTTCGCTTTTTTACCCGCACACTTATAAAGTTTGTTGACGATCCGTTTACTTTACAGAGCCTATGTTCAAGCTTACCGTTTGTTTATTGACCTGTAATTCTGCGCGTTTGCTGCGCGAGGTGATTCCTCCGCTGCTGACGGTGGCAGATGAAATTGTCGTTCTGGATTCCGGCAGTACGGATGCCACCCTTTCTATTTGCCGCGAGTACGGCCTCTCCCTTCATCATCACCCCTATGCTATGCATGGCGTGCAGATGAACCATGCGATCGATCTGGCGAGCAATGACTGGGTGCTATGTATGGATAGCGACGAGATCCTGGACGCGGAAACGGTCGACTTTATTCTGACCCTGAAAGCCGGGGATGAACCTTCCGCCGATCGCGCCTGGCGTATCGCCCGCTACTGGCACGTGCTGGGCGAGGAGGTGCGTACAATCTATCCTGTTTCCTCGCCTGATTTCCCGGTGCGGCTCTTCAATCGTACCCAGGCTCGCTTCAACCAACGACCCGTAGATGACAAAGTTGAAGGTAAGATTGTCGCCGTGAAAATGCCGGGGCGGGTGCGTCACGACACGTTTTATAACCTGCATGAAGTGTTCAACAAGCTCAACAGCTACACCACCCGGCTGGTGAAGTACCAGCCGGCTCGGCCTTCGATCGGACGCGGCATCATCAGCGCCATCGGGGCGTTCTTCAAATGGTATCTGTTCAGCGGAGCCTGGCGTCAGGGCAAGGTTGGGGTCGTGACGGGTCTGTATGCCACAGCCTACAGCTTTTTGAAATATTTCAAATCCTGGTATCAGCATCAGGAGAAAAAAGAGCCCGTTGCGAATGAGCAGACGGACTCTCAGATTGCGAAATAAGCGTCAGGCTTTCTTACCCCATCCCTGCCACTGCTGCTGGACGTATTTCACCAGCGTACTGTTACTGATGCTGTCTCCGATGACAGAGAAGAAGCGGGTCGCGTAGACCGGTTCAAGCGGCTGCTTCGGTACGCAGCGCTTCACGCCGCGGAACGGATTACGCGGCGCCGTCGGGACGGGCTGCGCAGAATTCGGCGTAGAGCTATCCACCTGCGGCTCGTTCAGCAGGTCGCTCGGGCGCACCAGCGTGATATCGGAAGGTAAGGTCGGCAGCATTTGCTGCAGGACGCGAACGGTAGACGGGTGGGGGTGACCGATGGCAATGGCCGAACCATTGCGGCGGGCCAGCTGTACCGCGCGATTAAACTGCACGCGAATATCGGCTTCGTTCTGGGTATCATCCAGGAACACCTTGCGCTTAATCACCTTTACGCCCGTTCCCTGAGCGGCGCGCATCGCCTGGCTGTTGCCGATGGTCATGCTGTCGAGGAAGTAGAGATTGTAACGCTCCAGCGCCTGCATCACTTTTAGCATCCCGTACAGGCTGGAGGTCATCGCGCTGCCCATATGGTTGTTCAGCCCTACGGCATACGGCACCTTGTTGTAGGCGTCGCGGATGATGCGCTCGATCTCCTCGCTGCTCATATCCGGGCGCAGGGTATCTTTTTCCAGCGGCTGCTTGCTGAGCGGGGCCATAGGCAGGTGGATGAGAACCTGATGCCCGCTGCTGTGGGCTTTGGTCGCCATCTCACGCGCGTGGGGGGCATTCGGCAGGACGGCAACGGAGATGGCCGACGGCATCGCCAGCACCTGGTTTTCATAATGTGGGCGATAACCGAAGTCATCAATCACGATAGCGAGCTTACCGGCGTATACCGGTGCAGCCAGCGCCAGCGCGCTGACGACGGAGAAAACGATTCGACGAAATTGAAGCAAAACTTATCTTCCCAACCACGGCTGTGGATTGACCGCCTGACCCTGACGACGAATTTCGAAATAGAGTGACGGGCGGCCCTGACCGCCACTGCTGCCCACAAGGGCGATGGGTTGGCCAGCGCGCACCTGCGTGCCGACGCTGACCAGCGCGCTCTGGTTGTAGCCGTAAAGACTCATGTCGCCTTTACCGTGCTCGACCACTACCACAAGCCCGTAACCCTGCAGCCAGTCGGCCAGAATCACGCGGCCATCGGCGATGGCTTTCACTTCGCTACCTTCAGACGCACCGATAACGATCCCTTTCCAACGTAGCTCACCCTGCAGCTGTTCGCCATAGCGATGCAGAATTGAACCGCGAACGGGCCAGAAAGCCTGACCGCGAGGAGAGCCGAGGCCGCCGGTACGCGACATCAGGGAACGTTCGCTTTCGCTTGGCTTGTAGGTCGTGCCTTTGCGGGAGGCTTTCTGCTGCTTGTCGCGAACGGCCTGCGCCTCGCGAGCCTCTTTTTCGGCGCGCGCTTTCGCTGCGGCTTCCGCACGGGCGATGCTGTTGCGCAGTTTTGATTCGTTGGCGCGCATTTCGCTCAGCTGGCTCTGACCTTCCTGAATGGAGGACTCGAGACCGGCCAGGGTTTTCTTACGCTCGTTGCGTGCCTGCTCAAGCTTTGCCTGCTGGGCCTGCTGATCGTAGAGCAGCGTCTGCTGCTGGCTCTGCTTCTCTTCCAGCTCGGCTTTTTGCGTGGAAACCTCTTCGCGCGTCTGCTTCAGCTGCGCGATCGTCTCCTGACGCGCCTGGTTCAGATAGCCAAAGTAGGCCTGCAGGCGCTGGCCGCGCTGGCTCTCTTCGCCGCTGAGGATCAGCTGGAGTCCGGTATGTTCACCCTGGCGGAATGCGGCATCAAGCTGTGCGGCAAGGTTGCGCTCCTGCGCATCGCGCTGGCGCTCGAGTTTGGCAATCGACGCGTTCATCTCGTCGATCTGCTTATTCAACTGGGCAAGGGTGTTTTGCGTTTCACGGAGTTTACGCGTGGCAGCGGAGATGGCCTCTTCCTGCTGCTTAAGCTGGGCGAGCAGGGCGGCGCGCTGTTGCTGCTGTTGGCGTACCGCACGCTCTTTGGCGGCGATATCGGCCTGAATGGATTTCAACTGGTCGCGGTCATCCGCGTGGGCGGATGCGGCGCACAGCAATACGCCAGCGCTGAGTGCGCTGGCGTAAAACAGAGGTCTGACTGATAACCTAAGCGGCTTCACGACCCATGTGATTGAAAAAATCGCCTTTCCCCTCATGGGGAGCGATTATTCCACGATGAACAGCGGCTTACCAGTCATCTCTTCAGGGATCGGCATACCCATCAGCGACAACATGGTTGGCGCGATGTCAGAAAGCTTGCCGCCTTCTACGGCTTTCACTGATTTATCACCCACATAAATCAGCGGAACCGGCAGGTTGGTGTGGGCGGTGTGCGCCTGTCCGGTCGCCGGGTCGCGCATCTGTTCAGCGTTACCGTGATCCGCGGTGATCAGCAGCTGGCCGCCAACGGATTCAACCGCTTTCGCCACCTGCTCAACGCAGTGGTCCAGCGCTTCAACCGCTTTCACTGCCGCTTCCATCACCCCGGTATGACCGACCATGTCGCCGTTCGGGTAGTTACAGATGATGGTGTCGTATTTGCCGCTCTCGATGGCCGCAACCAATTTTTCAGTCAATTCTGCAGAGCTCATTTCTGGCTGCAGATCGTAGGTGGCGACTTTCGGGGAGTTGATCAGAATACGTTCTTCGCCTTTGAACGGCTCTTCAACGCCACCGTTAAAGAAGAAGGTCACGTGTGCGTATTTTTCCGTTTCGGAGATACGCAGCTGCGTTTTGTCGTTCTTCGCCATCCACTCACCGAAGGTGTTTGCCAGCGAGGCGGGTGGGTACGCGCACGGCGCTTTGATGTCTGCCGCGTATTCGGTCAGCTGGATGAAGTCGATGTTTACCACTTTCTTACGGGCAAAACCGTCGAAGTCGCTGTTGACGAACGCGCGGGTAATTTCGCGCGCGCGGTCAGCGCGGAAGTTCATGAAGATCAGCGCGTCGCCGTCTTCCATGGCGGCATCGGCCTGGCCTTCAGCGCGAATCACGGACGCTTTCACGAATTCGTCGTTTTCATCGCGTGCATAAGCCGCTTCCAGCGCTTCAACGGCGGTCGCAAACTGGAATTCCCCTTTTGCCAGGGTCAGCAGATCATAGGCCTGTTCAACGCGATCCCAGCGGTTGTCGCGGTCCATGGCGTAGTAACGACCAATGATGGAGGCCACGCGGCCTTTACCCAGCGCGGCGAATTTGTCTTCGAAGGCTTTCAGGGAGCCTTCCGCACTGCGTGGTGGCGTGTCGCGACCGTCCAGGAAGGCGTGCAGATAGATTTTTTCCGCACCGCGCTCAGCGGCCAGTTCAACCATCGCCATGATGTGATCTTCGTGGCTGTGAACGCCGCCAGCAGAGAGCAGACCCATGATGTGAACGGCCTTGCCAGCAGCAACGGCTTTATCAACCGCGCCACACAACGTTGGGTTGGAGAAGAAGGTGCGTTCTTTGATTTCAACGTCCAGACGCGTCAGGTCCTGATACACGATACGCCCGGCGCCCAGGTTAACGTGACCGACTTCGGAGTTGCCCATCTGGCGGTCCGGCAGGCCCACTTCCAGGCCAGACGCGTCAATCAGCGTATGCGGACGTTTTGCCCACAGGGCATCCATGACCGGGGTTTTGGCGTTGAAAATAGCGTTATCCTGGCTGTCTTCACGGTAGCCATAGCCATCCAGAATCACCAGTACCATAGGTTTTTTAGAAACCGACATTGCGACAACCTCATGCTCAAGAGTCAAAATTTGCGTAATTTTACTACAGCTGAATCGATCAAATAGCCGCAGAAGATCAAAGAAAGCGCAGGGGCAAGGGACTCGCCAGACCATTTTGAGGCATTTTTTTAGGTGGCATGCCGCAGAAAATGGATTAGGTTAGGGTCGCTGGCTGTATTTGCCAGAACGCACAGGTATACTCCTGTCCTGGTTTTTTTAATCACTAAGTCGGGAGTAGTTACCCTCCATGCAAGAAATTATGCAATTCGTTAGCCGCCATCCGGTTCTGAGCATCGCGTGGATTGGCCTGCTGGCTGCTGTGCTGTTCACCACATTTAAGAGCCTGACGTCTAAGATTAAGGTTATCACCCGTGGTGAAGCGACGCGTCTGATTAACAAAGAAGATGCTGTCGTGGTCGATCTGCGTCAGCGTGACGATTTCCGCAAAGGGCACATTGCAGGTGCGATTAACCTGCTGCCTGCTGAAATCAAAGCGAACAACGTGGGCGAGCTTGAGAAGCATAAAGCCCAGCCGATTATCGTTGTTGACGGTACCGGCATGCAGGCGCAGGAATCCGCCAGCCTGCTACATAAAGCAGGCTTCGAAAACGTATCTGTGCTGAAAGAAGGCATTTCCGGCTGGAGCGGGGAAAATCTTCCTTTGGTACGCGGTAAATAAGGAGTTCAGTCATGGCCCATATTGAGATCTACACCAAAGCGACGTGCCCGTTCTGCCACCGTGCGAAAGCGTTGCTGAACAGCAAAGGCGTCACGTTCCAGGAACTGCCGATTGACGGTGACGCGATTAAACGCGAAGAGATGATCCAACGTAGTGGTCGTACGACGGTTCCACAGATTTTTATTGATGCGCAGCACATTGGCGGCTGTGATGACTTGTATGCGCTCGACGCCCGTGGTGGACTCGATCCGCTGCTGAGCTAAGAGACTTTAGGACAATTAAAAAGGGTATTTCCATGTCAGAACAAAGCAATAATGAAATGATTTTCCAGATCCAGCGCATCTACACCAAAGATGTCTCTTTTGAAGCGCCAAATGCGCCGCACGTTTTCCAGAAAGACTGGCAGCCAGAGGTTAAACTTGATCTGGATACCGCATCAACCCAACTGGCTGATGACGTGTATGAAGTCGTACTGCGTGTGACCGTGACCGCTTCTCTGGGCGAAGAGACTGCTTTCCTGTGTGAAGTACAGCAGGGCGGTATCTTCTCCATCGGCGGTATCGAAGGCAACCAGATGGCGCATTGCCTGGGTGCGTACTGCCCGAACATTCTGTTCCCGTATGCACGTGAATGCATCACCAGCCTGGTTTCTCGCGGTACATTCCCGCAACTGAACCTTGCGCCAGTTAACTTTGATGCGCTGTTCATGAACTATCTGCAGCAGCAAGCTGGCGAAGGTGCTGAACAACATCAGGATGCCTGATGAGCACTGTTAATGCGTCAATGACTGTGATCGGTGCCGGCTCATACGGCACCGCTCTTGCCATCACGCTGGCAAGAAATGGTCACGATGTGGTCCTGTGGGGCCACGACCCAAAACATATCGCGACGCTACAGCGCGACCGCTGTAACGTGGCGTTTCTCCCGGACGTTCCGTTCCCTGACACCCTGCACCTTGAAAGCGACCTTGCGACCGCGCTGGCGGCCAGCCGCAACATTCTGATTGTGGTTCCGAGCCATGTCTTTGGCGACGTGCTGCGTCAGATTAAGCCGCTGATGCGCCCGGATGCGCGCGTTGTCTGGGCGACGAAAGGACTGGAAGCCGAAACCGGACGCCTGCTGCAGGACGTTGCCCGCGAAGCGCTGGGTGATGCGATCCCGCTGGCGGTCATCTCCGGCCCGACCTTTGCCAAAGAGCTGGCCGCTGGCCTGCCGACGGCGATTTCACTGGCCTCCACCGATCGGGCCTTCTCCGACGATCTCCAGCAGTTGCTGCACTGCGGCAAGAGCTTCCGCGTTTACAGCAACCCCGATTTTATCGGCGTGCAGCTGGGCGGCGCGGTGAAGAACGTGATTGCGATTGGCGCCGGGATGTCCGACGGCATTGGTTTTGGTGCCAACGCCCGTACGGCGCTGATCACCCGCGGTCTGACCGAGATGTCCCGCCTGGGCGAAGCGCTGGGTGCCGATCCGGCCACCTTTATGGGAATGGCGGGCCTGGGCGACCTGGTGCTGACCTGTACCGACAACCAGTCTCGTAACCGCCGCTTTGGCATGATGCTCGGACAGGGCAGCGATGTGAAAGACGCGCAGGAGAAGATTGGCCAGGTGGTGGAAGGCTACCGCAATACCAAAGAAGTCCGCGAGCTGGCGCACCGTTTCGGTGTCGAAATGCCAATAACCGAGGAAATTTATCAGGTATTGTATTGCGGAAAAAATGCGCGCGAGGCAGCATTGACCTTATTAGGTCGTGCGCGCAAGGACGAGCGCAGCAGTAACTAGTCGGAACCGTTGTCACCTGAATGACCCAGCCAGCGCAGAACTGGCTGGTCATTAACTATCGTCTGGAGTAAGCAATGCCGTGTGAAGAACTGGATATCGTCTGGAATAACATTAAAGCCGAAGCCCGGGCGCTGGCCGACTGTGAGCCTATGCTGGCCAGTTTCTACCACGCAACGCTACTCAAGCACGAAAACCTCGGCAGCGCGCTGAGCTATATGCTCGCCAACAAGCTGGCGTCCTCGATCATGCCCGCGATTGCGATTCGTGAGGTGGTGGAAGAGGCTTACGCCGCTGACCCTGAAATGATTGCGTCTGCCGCCTGTGATATCCAGGCGGTGCGCACCCGTGACCCGGCGGTCGATAAATATTCTACGCCGCTGCTGTACCTGAAAGGCTTTCACGCCCTGCAGGCGTACCGCATTGGCCACTGGCTATGGAATGAAGGCCGCCGCGCGCTGGCGATCTTCCTGCAAAACCAGGTTTCCGTGACGTTTCAGGTTGATATTCACCCGGCGGCGAAGATTGGCCGCGGGATCATGCTCGACCACGCCACCGGGATCGTTGTCGGGGAAACGGCGGTGATTGAAGACGACGTCTCGATTCTGCAGTCGGTTACCCTGGGCGGTACCGGGAAAACCAGCGGCGATCGCCATCCGAAAATTCGTGAAGGGGTGATGATTGGCGCGGGTGCCAAAATCCTCGGCAATATCGAAGTCGGACGCGGCGCGAAGATCGGCGCAGGCTCCGTGGTGCTCCAGCCGGTGCCGCCGCACACCACCGCCGCTGGCGTACCGGCGCGCATCGTCGGTAAGCCAGACAGCGATAAGCCGTCCATGGATATGGATCAGCACTTCAACGGCATTCACCATACCTTCGAGTATGGTGACGGCATTTAACTTCTGAGAATGGCGCCCGGATATCCCAGCTGGCGCCATGCTTCATACACCACCACCGACACCGCGTTCGACAGGTTCATGCTGCGGCTGTCCGGCATCATCGGAATACGGATTTTCTGCTCAGCGGGCAGGGCATCCAGGATCGTGGCCGGCAGGCCGCGGGTTTCCGGGCCAAACATCAGATAGTCACCTGCCTGATAGCTTACGGCGCTGTGCGCTGGCGTGCCTTTGGTGGTCAGGGCGAACATGCGCTGCGGCTGCTCTGCTTCCAGAAACGCGGCGTAATCGTGGTGGCGAATAACGGCGGTAAATTCATGATAATCCAGCCCTGCGCGACGCAGGCGTTTGTCGTCCCACGTAAAGCCCATCGGCTCAATAATGTGCAGACGAAAACCGGTGTTGGCACACAGGCGGATAATATTGCCGGTATTCGGCGGAATTTCTGGTTCGAATAAAACGATGTTAAGCATGCTGCCCCCTTAATTGCGGGGGCAGGATAGCAGAAAAGAGAGGAACTACGCGACGCCGGGTTCCTGCGAGCGGCTGTACAGCATTTTGTAGACGGTTGCCGCCGCGGCCACCAGGGCGGGCACGCTGAGGATCATTAAAATACTGTCCGCCTGCCACTGCATGGAAAGAAGCTGGGCGCTGGTCATGGTTCCCGCCACGCCGCCAAAGCGGCCGATCCCCTGCATCCAGGCGATGCCCGTCGCGCGGCACTCGGTAGGGTAAAAGGTGGCGGCCAGGGTCTGCATGCCCGACTGCGCACCGTTCATCGCGATCCCCATCAGGAAGATCAGCCCGCCAAACAGGGCGATATGGTTATGCTCAATGCCCAGTAACAGAATAAGGCCCATCGTCAGGACGAAACCACACGCAACCACCCTGTGCGCTTCCCAGCGGTCCATCATCCAGCCTGCGAGCAGGATCCCCGCGGTACCGCCGAAGGTGAACAGCGAAGTCAGCCATGCGGATTCCGCCAGGGCATAGCCCATGCCCTGCATCAGCGTCGGCATCCAGCTCAGCAGGACGTAATAAATCACCAGTCCCATAAAGTAGGTGATCCACAGCATCAGGGTGCCGGGTAGCCAGGGCATGGAAAACAGCTGCGACACGCTCCCTTTTTTCGACGCGACCTTCTCCTCCGCCAGGAAAAAGCCCGTGACGCCCTCCAGCGTGCTGCGCGAGAACCGGCTGGCGATACGGCGGACCTGCATGACATCTTTCCCGCGCTGCACCAGAAACTTCACCGACTCCGGTAAAAGCAGCGCCAGCAGCAGCGTTAAAACCAGCGGTGCAATTGCGCCGGTCAGCAGCACGCTTCGCCAGCCGTGGTGGGGAATCAGCCAGGACGAGATCGCGCCGCCGCCCGCCGCACCCAGAGGGAAGCCGCAGTACATGGTATTGATCGCCATGGCGCGACAGCGCTGGGGGGCAAACTCGGAGATCAGCGTAATGGCGTTCGGCATGGCGGCACCGAGCCCCAGGCCGGTCAGGAAGCGCCACAGCGTCAGGGTATTCAGGCTTTGCGCCCAGGCCGTCCCCAGGCTCGCAAGGCCGAAGAACAGGCACGAAAAGACCAGCACGCGCTTGCGCCCCATCCGGTCCGATACCGGACCGGCAATCAGCGCGCCCAGCGACAGCCCCAGCAGCGCGGCGCTCAGCACCGGCCCCAGATCCTGCTTGTGGATCCCCCATTCTGCCGACAGCGTAGGCGCGATGTAGCCCATCGCCGCCGTATCAAAGCCATCGATCGCCAGAACCAGAAAGCCCAGCACAATGAGCAGCCAGTGAAACCCTGAAAAGCGGCTGTCGTCGATCACCTGCTGAATATCCACCTTACCTGAATAGGTCATACGCTCCCCTCTGATGTGATGTTGTTTTTGTGTTCTTGTCTTTGCTTGTCTATACAATTGCGGGCGACAGGTAGATGTCAAATTTTCTTATCCAATATGTTATCTGGATGTTATTTTTGGCATAAAAAAGCGCCCGAGGGGGAGATCGGACGCGTGAGAAGAGGTGTTAACGAGGGATAATTCAGGCCGCGTTTCCCTGAGCAAGCGGAGCCAGCGCGGCCGGTAATTTGCTCAACTCCTGCACCAGAGAATCCCTGCTGATTTCGCTAATCGTTTTTGCACCGGTCAGCGTCATCGCTACCTTCATCTCTTTTTCGATCAGGTTAAGCAGATTCGCCACGCCCGCCTGGCCCGCGGTCGCCAGGGCGTACAGATACGCGCGCCCCAGCAGCACGCTGTCGGCACCCAGTGCAATCATGCGCACCACGTCCAGCCCGTTGCGGATCCCGCTGTCGGCCAGGATGGCAATATCGCCTTTCACCGCATCGGCAATGGCCGGCAGGGCGCGGGCGGAGGAGAGCACCCCGTCGAGCTGGCGGCCGCCGTGGTTAGAAACCACAATCCCGTCTGCGCCAAAGCGGACCGCATCGCGGGCATCTTCCGGGTCGAGGATCCCCTTGATCACCATCGGGCCATCCCAGAATTCGCGGATCCACTCCAGGTCTTTCCAGGAGATGGACGGATCGAAGTTGTTCGCCAGCCAGCCGATGTAATCCTCCAGCCCGGTGGGTTTACCCAGATACGCCGAGATATTCCCGAGATCGTGCGGACGACCGTTCAGGCCGACATCCCACGCCCACTGCGGGTGGGTCACGGCCTGCCAGTAACGACGGAGCGCAGCGTTCGGGCCGCTCATGCCGGAGTGGGCGTCACGATAGCGCGCGCCGGGGGTCGGCATATCAACGGTAAAGACCAGCGTGGAGCAGCCCGCCGCTTTGGCGCGCTCCATCGCGTTACGCATAAAGCCGCGATCGCGCAGGACGTACAGCTGGAACCACATTGGCCGCTTGATGGTCGGGGCGACCTCTTCAATCGGGCAGACCGAGACGGTAGAGAGGGTAAACGGAATGCCTTTGGCATCTGCCGCGGCGGCGGCCTGCACTTCACCACGGCGGGCGTACATGCCGCACAGGCCGACAGGTGCGAGCGCTACCGGCATGGAGAGCGTTTCGTTGAACAGTTTCGTCTCAAGGCTGAGGTCAGACATATTCTTCAGCACGCGCTGGCGCAGCGCCACCTCCGACAGGTCTTCCACGTTGCGGCGCAGGGTGTATTCGGCATACGCCCCTCCGTCAATGTAGTGGAACAGGAACGGGGGCAAAATGCGCTGCGCCGCGGCGCGATAGTCACTGGCTGCTGAAATAATCATGCTTTGTTCTCCCTGGAAATATCACTGTCGCCAGGCAGACGGGTAATACGCGCCTGTCGGGCCTGGTCTTCATCGAATCGTTTAATCGTGGTGTGCACGAAACCGAGATGCGCCATCATCGCTTTGCGTGCGGCCTCGGCATCGCCGGCCAGAATGGCGTTGAGCACCGCCTCGTGTTGTTCGGTCAGCTGGGCAAACACCGGCGGAACCAGATACATCCGCTGGCGGCTCTGCTTCACGGAGGATTGCAGCAGGTCGAAGAACCCGCGCATGGTCTGGAGCAGCACCACGTTGTGCGACGCCTCGGCAATCGCCAGGTGAAAGCGCACGTCCGCCTGGGAGGCGATATCCGGGTCGCTGCTTTGCGTGGCCTCAAAGCAGGCGATGAGTTTCTCTTTGTCGGCCTCGGTTGCCCGCATGGCCGCGTGCCAGGCGGTACTGGTTTCGATGGCGTGACGCGCTTCAAGGATGTCGAAGCTGTAGTCCGGGTCGTTCTCCATCAGCGTTTTCAGCGGCTGAACGATGTTTTGCTCGGACCAGTCGTCATGCTGCCAGCGTACAAAGGTGCCGCCGCCGCGACGGCTTACCAGCACCCCTTCGCTGACCAGCGTCGCCAGCGCCTCGCGCAGTGAGTTGCGCGACACGCCAAGCTGGGCGGCGAGCTGGCGTTCGGCGGGCAACTTCATGCCCGCTTCCAGCTGTTGTTCTTCAATCAGCGCCCGCACGCGAGAGGCAATCTCGTCGGACAGGCGTCTGGGCATCACTATCATGGGATCATCCAGGTTAAGACATAGGCCTGCAGGGTGGTGATCACTCCGACCATGCAGGTGAATATCAGGCTGTGTTTCACGGTAAAGCGGAACAGATCCGACTCTTTACCGACCAGTCCCACCGCCGCACAGGCAATGGCAATGGACTGCGGGGAGATCATTTTCCCGGTCACGCCGCCCGTCGTGTTCGCGGCCACCAGCAGGACGTCCGACACGCCAATCTGCTGGGCCGCCGTTGCCTGCAGTGCGGCAAACAGGGCGTTAGACGAGGTATCGGAACCGGTCAGGAACACCCCCAGCCAGCCGAGGAACGGCGAGAAGAAGGTGAAGGCGTGGCTGGTATGGGCCAGCGCCAGTGCCAGCGTTGATGACAGGCCGGAGTAGTTCGAGATAAACGCGAACGCCAGCACCATGCCGATGGAGTAGATCGGCAGCATCAGCTCTTTAACGGTCGCCGCAAAGGTCTGTACCGCCGCCGCAGGCTTCATGCGCAGCCACACCACGGAAAGAATAGCGGCAAACAGGATGGCGGTCCCGGTGGCGGAGAACCAGTCGAATTTATAGACCGCAGCATACGGCGTGGCGGCGTGCACCACCGGCGGCATACGGGCGACCATCTTGTCGAGGAACGGCACCGAAACGTTAATGACCATGTCGTACAGCGCGCCGCCCGGGGCGAACAGAGCTTTAAACGGCGGGATGCTCCACAGCGTAACCGTGGCGGTCAGGAACAGGAACGGCGACCAGGCGCGGATCACCTGGCCTGCGGTGTAGCCGGTGCGGGCCAGCGTTTGATCGACCTGTGAGGCGCCCATGTCGGCGAAGCGGAAAATACGAACCGGCTGCCAGCGTTTCAGGAACAGCGTCAGGCAGACCAGCGACACCAGTGAAGAGATGATGTCCGGCAGCTCCGGGCCAAGGAAGTTCGAGCTGAGGTACTGGGCAATCGCGAACGAACCGCCCGCCACCATCACCGCAGGCCAGGTCTCCTTCACGCCGCGCCAGCCGTCCATAATCGCCATGATCCAGAAGAGGACGATAATGGTCAGGAACGGCAGCTGGCGGCCAACCATCTGGCCAATCTCAAAGCTGTCCAGACCGGTCACCTGGCCCGCGACCAGAATCGGAATACCCATCGCGCCAAACGCCACCGGCGCGGTGTTCACAATCAGGCACAGGCCCGCGGCATAGAGCGGGTTAAAGCCCAGCCCCACCAGCAGCGCGGCGGTGATCGCCACCGGTGCGCCAAAGCCTGCCGCGCCTTCCAGAAACGCCCCGAAGGAGAAGCCGACAATCAGCATCTGCAGGCGCTGGTCCGGCGTGATGGAGAGAATCGACGAGCGGATGATGTCAAACTGCCCGGTTTTCACAGAGATTTTATAGACGAAGACCGCCGCGATGATGATCCACGCAATCGGCCACAGGCCGTAGAAGAAACCGTAGACGACGGAGGCCAGCGCGCGATCGACCGGCATCTTGTAGAAGAACAGCGCCACCATCAGGGCGATGGCGACGGTGTACGTCGCGGCAAGGTAGCCCTTCAGCTTGAGCTTAATCAGCGCAAAGAAGAAGAACAGGATCGGCAGCGATGCGATCAGGCTCGATAGCCAGATATTTCCGGCCGGGTCGTAGTTTTGTTGCCAGAGGCTCATGCAGGTCTCCTGGGGACCAGACAGCCTGCGCTGCGGGTGAGTCTCCGCTCATCTCTGCGTCACAGTCTGTGTAAAAGTGGTCCTGCCAATGTTGTGTTGTAGGGTTAATGACAATGAATGGTTAACCAGATGTTATGAGCTAGCAATGGTTTTGTGAGCGGAAATAATGAAATTGTGAACCGGGGGAGGATTGATTGCGCTATTGGTTGGACCAATTCACGCGAAGGGGAAAAGAGTAGGCCGGGTAAGCGCAACGCCACCCGGCATGAAATCAGAACGCCGTCTTACAAAAACCCGTCATCTCTTTCAGGCCCATTTCGCGGCCAAGCTCGGTCATCGGGTGAACCACCACCAGACCACGGACGCTTTTCTTCAGCTTGCCCATGTCGGCCTGCTCTTTTTTGGTGATCGCACGGCGGTGCGGCATGTTCATCAGCTTCTGCGCTTCTTTGCTCAGCTTCTGGCCTTTGACCTCGCGCAGGCGCTCAATCTCCGCTTCCAGCTTTGCGGTCTCTTTTTCAAGCTCGGCATACTTCTCGGCGGACTCGACCAGCGACAGGCCCGCCATCTGGTGGCGGATGAGATCCAGGCGGTCGCTCAGGCGTTTAATTTCGTTCTTTTCGACTTCTTTCATGACAAATAACTCTGAAAACGGGGAATTTACAGGGAAGGATACACCAATGTGAGCAGGCTTACTTCTGAAACGCTTTTTTTAAGCTGATTCGGGAAATCAGCTCAGTCAGGGAGAGAACCATCGTGGAACGGACAACCTGTTGATAACGCAGCTTTTGCATCGCGTAGAGCTCAGGGTCGCTGTTATCAAACTGCGGTGCCGGAGGAAGCGCGGTGACGCAGTGCAGCTCGCCGAACGGCCCCAGGATTTCATCGTCGGTAAAGGTGTATTCGTTACCGTCATGGTTGAGTTCTTCGCGCAGCGCCATTAACAGCTCCGCATCTTCATACTCTTGTCGGTTCAGCACGCCAAGACCATAAATCAGCTTCAGACGCACGGATAAATCGCCCAGCGGTCCGTCTCCGTCCAGTAACGGTTCTACAGCATATTTTACCGCGTAGTCGTCTTTGCGAAACACCTGAAGCACCAGGATATTCACCGCCTCGGTTAACAGCTCGACGGCGGCAATCAGGAAACTTCGTACGGTTTTGCCAGCATTCAGACGCTCAAGCACACGATTTTCAAAGGCCTGGGTTTGTTCCATTATTGCCTGCATATCTGACAATCTATTATTTGGGCGCAGGTTAACCTGCGCCGCACTGTGCATCATTTGGTTGCGTTGTATGCGTTAACCGCCTCCACAACCACGTCGCTGTTGGCGTCCAGACCGGAAATCTGCGCCAGCGCAGCCTGCGCGCCTTTGTTATCAATCAGCTGAGCCAGTTCCTGCGCCTGCGGGTCCTGCTCGCTGCGGTAGTGCATCGCGGCGGCAATTCCTTTCACCAGGTTGGCGTGCGGCAGACCGTATTCCAGCGTGCCCAGCAGCGGCTTAATCAGGCGGTCGCCCGCGCTCAGCTTACGCAGCGGCTGACGGCCCACGCGCTCAACGTCATCTTTCAGATACGGGTTTTCAAAGCGACCGAGGATTTTCTGGATGTATGCTGCGTGTTTCTCAGCATCAAAACCGTAGCGTTTGATCAGCACCGCGCCGCTCTCTTCCATTGCCCCTTTTACCACCGCGCGGATCTTCTCATCGAGGATCGCATCACGAATGGTCTGATGACCGGCCAATTTTCCGAGGTACGCGGTTATAGCATGCCCGGTGTTCAGCGTGAAGAGTTTGCGTTCGACAAATGCCATCAGGTTATCGGTTAATTCCATTCCCGGAATAGTAGGCAAGTCGCCTTTAAACTGGGTTTTATCAACGATCCACTCGCTGAAGGTTTCCACGGTCACTTCCAGCGGGTCGTTGGTGGCAGATTCTGACGGCGGAACGATGCGGTCCACGGCGGAATCCACAAACCCTACGTGCGCTTCCACCCAGGCTTTGTCTTCATCTGCCACAGCGTTGAGAACGTGGCCTTTCAGCTGCGTGGTGCCGCGCACCATGTTTTCACAGGCGATGATGTTCAGCGGGGTGTCGATACCCTGAGCTTTACGTTTTGCCAGGCCTTTCGCGACCGCAGGGGCGATGCGCTCAAGCACAACCGGGCCCACGGCGGTGGTGACCAGATCGACGCTGGCGATAAGGTCAATAACGTCGTCGCCGATGCTGCTGACCGCGTTGACGCCAGATACTGTCTCAACCTGCTCATTTTCGCCCACCACATGGACCTGATAGCTATGACGGGCATTCAGGGCATCCAGGACGACCTGATTCACATCGGCGAATGTCAGGGTAATGCCCGCGTCTGCCAGCAGTTTACCGATAAAACCACGACCGATATTACCTGCGCCAAAATGTAATGCTTTCATAGTGTTAACCTTCATCAATGTTTTTACCCGAGAGGGCTGGGGTGAGGAACGTTTTCCCCTCACCCTAGCCCTCTCCCCGGGGGGAGAGGGAGGAGTACCGTTATTTGTTAAGCAGAGCCAGAACTTCTTCAACGCTGGTGGTGTTCGCCAGACGCTCAATAACCGTTTCGTCATCCAGCGCGTTGGTCAGGCTGGTAATCACCTGAATGTGCTCGTTGTTGCGAGCGGCGATACCAATGACCAGACGGGCGATGTCATCTTCTTCTTCACCGAAGCGAACGCCCTGCGGGTACTGACAGAATACGACGCCGGTTTTCAGGACGCGATCTTTCGCTTCAACCGTACCGTGCGGCACCGCGATGGATTCGCCCAGATAGGTTGGCGTCAGTTTTTCGCGTTCCAGCATCGCGTCGACATATTCAGGCTGAACGTAGCCGCCTTTCACCAGCTGCTCACCGGCAAAGCGAATCGCGTCTTCTTTGGTGGCCGCGGTACGACCGAGGAAGATGTTTTCCGCACCCAGCTTAAACAGGTGGGCGTTGCTCTCGTCGAAGCTGTCCTGCAGGCTGGAGCGCACTTTCACTTCGTTGTCTTCGTGACGCTGCGCGGCAACCAGACGTTCGGTCAGGCTGGTGTACAGGCCGCTGTCGAGGAAGTTGGTCAGCGAAATGTGCTGTGCCTGCGGCACCTGGCGCATGGCGCGTTCGGTCAGATCGCGGTGCGTGATCACCAGGTCAACATCAGGCGGCAGGCTGTTAATGGCGCTGTTGGTCACGGAGATGTTGGTCAGGCCTGCATCCTGCACTTTCTTACGCAGCACGCCTGCACCCATTGCGCTGGAGCCCATACCGGCATCACAGGCAACGATGATTTTACGCACGTGGCTCAGGTCGTTAGAAACATCACCTGCTGCCAGTGGCGTTGCGCCTTTGGATTCGGCTTTCATGTCGTGCATACGACGGGTTGCGGCTTCGATGTCATCATCTTCTTTCACCTTGCTGGTTTTCAGCAGGATAGAAGAGACCACGAAGGAGACGGCCATTGCCGCAAAGATAGCTGCGAGGTTCGCGAAATAAGCGCCTTTTGGCGTCATCGCCAGTACCGCCAGGATAGAACCCGGAGAGGCCGG
Organism: Enterobacter cloacae complex sp. IR5422; assembly: GCF_049238165.1. Taxonomy (NCBI): domain Bacteria; kingdom Pseudomonadati; phylum Pseudomonadota; class Gammaproteobacteria; order Enterobacterales; family Enterobacteriaceae; genus Enterobacter; species Enterobacter cloacae complex sp. IR5422. The sequence goes on from NZ_JBMKHT010000025.1 coordinate 60,664, forward strand.
AGAAACCAGACCACCGCCCAGGACGCTCAGCGTGAACACGCCGGTCATACCGCCGAGGATAACGGCCAGGATCAGACGTGGGTTCATCAGCACGTATGGGAAGTAAATTTCGTGGATACCGCCCAGGAAGTGGATGATCGCCGCACCGCCAGCAGACTGTTTTGCGCTGCCACGGCCAAAGAAGATGTACGCCAGCAGTACGCCCATACCCGGACCCGGGTTGGCTTCAATCAGGAAGAAGATGGACTTGCCGAGATCGTGTGACTGCTGAATGCCCAGCGGCGAGAAGATACCGTGGTTGATGGCGTTGTTAAGGAACAGGATTTTCGCCGGTTCAACGAAGATAGACGCCAGCGGCAGCATCTCGTGCGCCACCATGAAGTTAACGCCTGCCGCCAGAATTTTGGACAGCACTTCAACCGCAGGGCCAATGCCGAGGAACGCCAGAATGGCGAGGATCATCCCGATGATGCCCGCAGAGAAGTTGTTCACCAGCATTTCGAAGCCGGATTTGATCTTACCATCAACCCAGACGTCGAATTTCTTAATCGCCCAACCGCCCAGAGGACCGGCAATCATCGCACCGAGGAACATCGGCATATCCGCACCGACGATAACACCCATGGTTGTGATGGCACCCACGACGCCACCACGGTCACCGCCCACCAGACGACCCCCGGTGAAACCGATGAGCAGCGGCAGGAGATAGGTAATCATTGGGCCAACAAGTTTCGCCAGCGTTTCGTTAGGCAACCACCCTGTCGGAATGAACAATGCAGTGATGATACCCCACGCGATAAACGCGCCGATATTTGGCATCACCATGTTGCTGAGGAAACGACCAAAGCTTTGAACTTTGATCTTGAAATCGGATGACATAAAACACCCCTTCTTCTGTTTACGCTTAGGCTTATGGCCCGAGATTTATTGTTAATGAGGCGGCAGAGGTAGCCGGGCCCTGTTCTGATGCTGTGAAATCTGGCACTGAATCGTTCAACTGTCCAGACAGGGAAAATTTATGTGATGCGTGTCACGTAAAGGCAGGGGGTAGGGATGTCAATGAAGTGATCTCAATCACAAAATAAGTGGGCAAAAAAAATACGATGGCGAGAAAAAAAGCAAAATCCACCCCTTTGTGTGATTACCGTCACGTTTTGCCATAGCGTGTTTGTTTCTGGATTGTGACTGATTTCACAAAATATTTTTATGCAGATTTCTCCGGCTGTGATCGGCGGCAAACTCTGCTTCGCGTTTCAGCGCCAGGATGATATGGCACGACACGATAAGCTAAAAAACCACTTTTGATGTGTGGTATGGCGAAAAGTTAAAAGGTGGATTACGCTCATATTGTAAGGTTAAGTCTATTATTATTCAGGATATATTTTGACACGCTTATAAACTTGCATGGAGATATTATAAAAACTCATACTCCCCGGCTCGGAAATAGTAAGCACATCCCCGTGTTTATAAAAAAATTAATTAGGTTGCGTACCGTTTTATTAAGGAAGTTGCGATTAAGTGGTCCGCAGCTCCCGATATGACGCCCCAAACCGTCCTTTATCGACGTCCTGTGGCTCAATTTTCCAATTTTCAGCCCAAAATCGTCTCTTCGTGGCTGATTTTGGC
>NZ_JBMKHT010000026.1:0-59924 GCF_049238165.1 Enterobacter cloacae complex sp. IR5422
GTCTGGCGGCGTTTACTGGAAAACTCACTGTCGGCAAAAGTCAGTTGCTGGCTCATCCGGTTACTCATTCTGGGTTCAGGTTACAACACGATGATCTCACATCTCGGACTTATTCGCACCTTCCTTAGTTCTCAACCCTGGTGTTAAGCCTGAAATAGTTAATAAATAGTGAATCTTAAAGAACACGGATTCCACTATAAAAAGAAGTGTTATGTTTGGTTGAACTTATAACCTCGTCGTCTGGCTGAATGCGTTTACTTCATGTTTTAACGGGTTATTTTGTTAAACAGACGGTACTGAACGCCGTACTGAACTGCATCCTCTGTGCGCTGCATCGCTGATGACCAGACAAAATATGGTACAATGACTCATCGGGAATATTACACATTGATTAGGGTTTTACGGCCAATGGCACAACTTTATTTCTACTATTCGGCAATGAATGCCGGGAAATCCACCGCGCTGCTGCAATCCTCGTACAATTACCAGGAGCGAGGGATGCGTACCGTTGTTTATACGGCGGAAATTGACGATCGCTTTGGCGCGGGGAAGGTGAGCTCCAGAATAGGGCTCTCGTCGCCAGCAAGGCTGTTTAACCCGAAAACCGATTTGTTTGAAGACATTCGTGCAGAACATGCTGCGCAGCCCATTCATTGTGTCCTGGTCGATGAAAGCCAGTTTCTGACGCGTGAACAGGTCCATGCCCTGTCAGAGGTAGTCGATGAGCTTGATATCCCCGTGCTGTGTTATGGCCTGCGCACGGATTTCCGCGGCGAGCTTTTTGAAGGGAGCCAGTATTTGCTCGCCTGGTCGGATAAACTTGTCGAACTGAAAACGATCTGCTTCTGCGGTCGTAAAGCCAGTATGGTACTTCGTCTTGACCAGGCCGGAAAACCTTATGCAGATGGTGAGCAGGTGGTGATAGGCGGCAATGAACGCTATGTTTCGGTCTGCCGTAAGCATTATAAAGAAGCGCTGTCTGTAGGCTCGCTGACGGCGATTCAGCACGACAACAGAAAATAACGTCTGGCTTATTATTCACACATAAAAAAACCCGCCATAAAGGCGGGTTTTTCATCTGCTGATATCAATTAAGCGCTTTTCTTCGCTTTCTTGTCAGCTTTAATGACAGGTGCTTCTGTTTTCACAGCGGCAACGTCACCTTCTTTGAACTCACGACCGTAGTAGGTATCCAGCAGAATCTGTTTCAACTCGGAGATCAGTGGGTAGCGCGGGTTAGCACCAGTACACTGGTCATCGAATGCATCTTCAGACAGCTTATCTACGTGAGCAAGGAAGTCAGCTTCCTGTACGCCCGCTTCACGGATTGACTTAGGAATACCCAGTTCAGCTTTCAGGCTTTCCAGCCATGCCAGCAGTTTCTCAATCTTGGCAGCAGTACGGTCGCCCGGTGCGCTCAGACCAAGGTGGTCAGCGATTTCAGCATAGCGACGACGTGCTTGTGGACGGTCGTACTGGCTGAAAGCAGTCTGCTTGGTTGGGTTGTCGTTAGCGTTATAACGGATAACGTTGCTGATCAGCAGGGCGTTCGCCAGACCGTGAGGAATGTGGAACTGTGAGCCCAGTTTGTGCGCCATTGAGTGGCAAACACCCAGGAAGGCGTTGGCAAACGCGATACCGGCGATGGTTGCGGCACTGTGGACACGTTCACGTGCTACAGGGTTTTTAGACCCTTCGTTGTAGGACGCTGGCAGGTTTTCTTTCAGCAGTTTCAGAGCCTGCAGAGCCTGACCGTCAGAGAACTCAGATGCCAGTACAGAAACGTAGGCTTCCAGGGCGTGAGTTACCGCATCCAGACCACCGAACGCACACAGAGACTTCGGCATCTCCATGACCAGGTTCGCATCAACGATAGCCATGTCTGGCGTCAGCGCATAGTCAGCCAGTGGGTATTTCTGACCGGTTGCATCGTCTGTTACTACCGCGAATGGCGTGACTTCTGAACCGGTACCGGAAGTGGTGGTGACCGCGATCATTTTCGCTTTTACGCCCATTTTCGGGAACTTGTAGATACGTTTACGGATATCCATAAAGCGCAGCGCCAGTTCTTCGAAGTGAGTTTCTGGATGCTCGTACATCACCCACATGATTTTCGCGGCGTCCATTGGGGAACCACCACCCAGTGCGATAATCACATCTGGTTTGAAGGAGTTAGCCAGTTCAGCACCTTTACGTACCACGCTCAGGGTTGGGTCAGCTTCAACTTCGAAGAACACTTCAGTTTCGACACCAGCCGCTTTCAGCACAGAGGTGATCTGGTCAGCGTAGCCGTTGTTGAACAGGAAACGGTCAGTCACGATGAGCGCACGTTTGTGGCCATCAGTAATCACTTCATCCAGCGCGATTGGCAGAGAGCCACGGCGGAAGTAGATAGATTTCGGAAGTTTGTGCCACAACATGTTTTCAGCTCGCTTAGCAACGGTTTTCTTGTTGATCAGGTGTTTTGGACCAACGTTTTCAGAGATGGAGTTACCACCCCAGGAACCACAACCCAGAGTCAGGGAAGGTGCGAGTTTAAAGTTGTACAGGTCACCGATACCACCCTGAGAAGCAGGGGTGTTGATCAGGATACGTGCGGTTTTCATCATCTGACCGAAGTGAGCAACACGCTCTGGCTGGTTATCCTGGTCAGTGTACAGACAAGAGGTGTGACCGATACCGCCCATGGCAACCAGCTTCTCCGCTTTCTCTACCGCCTCTTCGAAATCTTTCGCACGGTACATGGCAAGCGTAGGAGACAGTTTTTCGTGTGCGAACGGCTCGCTTTCGTCAACAACTTTCACTTCACCGATCAGGATTTTGGTGGTTGCCGGAACGGTAAAGCCTGCGAGTTCAGCAATTTTGTAGGCTGGCTGACCCACGATAGCGGCGTTCAGCGCGCCATTTTTCAGGATGATGTCCTGAACCGCTTTCAGCTCTTTGCCCTGCAGCAGGTAGCCGCCGTGGCTGGCGAAACGTTCGCGAACCGCGTCATATACGGAATCCACAACCACAACAGACTGTTCAGATGCACAGATTACACCGTTATCGAAGGTTTTAGACATCAGTACAGACGCGACAGCACGTTTGATGTCAGCAGTTTCGTCGATAACAACAGGGGTGTTACCTGCGCCAACACCGATAGCCGGTTTACCGGAGCTGTATGCAGCTTTAACCATGCCTGGACCACCGGTCGCCAGAATCAGGTTAATATCCGGGTGATGCATCAGCGCGTTGGACAGCTCAACAGAAGGTTGGTCGATCCAGCCAATCAGGTCTTTTGGTGCACCCGCAGCAATAGCGGCCTGCAGGACGATATCTGCAGCTTTGTTGGTCGCGTCTTTCGCACGTGGGTGTGGAGAGAAGATGATTGCGTTACGGGTCTTCAGGCTAATCAGTGATTTGAAGATAGCGGTAGACGTTGGGTTAGTGGTCGGAACGATACCGCAGATAATGCCGATAGGTTCAGCGATGGTGATAGTACCGAAGGTGTCGTCTTCAGACAGCACGCCACAGGTTTTCTCATCTTTATAGGCGTTGTAGATATACTCTGAAGCAAAGTGGTTTTTGATCACTTTATCTTCAACGATACCCATGCCGGATTCGGCAACGGCCATTTTAGCGAGAGGGATTCGAGCATCTGCAGCAGCCAGTGCGGCCGCGCGGAAGATTTTATCAACCTGTTCTTGGGTGAAATTGGCATATTCACGCTGGGCTTTTTTCACGCGCTCGACGAGGGCGTTCAGTTCAGCGATATTAGTAACAGCCATAATGCTCTCCTGATAATGTTTAAACTCTTTTAGTAAACCAGCGCTCGATACGTCACACAGTATAGACAGAGCCGATAGCACTTGCGTAACACAAAATAAAACAAAGAGTTACTTTGTACACCAGCACACTAATTTACTAAAAGAGCCTTACCTTAGCATCATCCCTTTTTGGCAGGTGGCCTCCCTGGGGGTGTAACCAAGATTACTCACTTCTGAGTACGGAAATCATGATCTGCGTCAATTTCCCCCTAAGCTGATACCTTTCAGCAGGGTTATTTCGTGCTGATTTTTCCAGTGTTAAATAATTACGTAAGTATTGGAAGCGGCACTATCATTGATTATACAAATGTTTAACATCCTGAAATGATAACGTTTTGGTACAGATTTCAAGTGAAGTATGCTGATAAAAAGGGTATCTTCAGCGCGATTTCTCATGACAAATTGTCAGTCCAGGGCATATGTATAAGCGGAGCAAAACGTGATCCAAACGCTCTTTGATTTTCCAACGTATTTTAAATTTTTTATTGGTTTGTTTGCCCTGGTCAACCCGGTGGGGATCATTCCTGTCTTCATTAGTATGACGAGTTACCAGACAGCGGCGGCCAGGAATAAGACCAACCTCACCGCTAACCTGTCGGTGGCGATCATATTGCTCACCTCTCTTTTTCTCGGCGACACGATTCTCCAGCTTTTCGGGATTTCGATAGATTCTTTCCGCATTGCAGGTGGGATCCTGGTGGTGACCATCGCCATGTCCATGATCAGCGGTAAGCTGGGCGAGGATAAGCAGAATAAGCAAGAGAAGTCAGAAACCGCCATCCGCGAAAGCATTGGCGTGGTGCCGCTGGCCTTACCGCTGATGGCCGGTCCTGGGGCCATCAGTTCAACCATTGTCTGGGGCACGCGTTATCATAGCCTGATGCACCTGATTGGCTTTTCCGTGGCTATTGCCATTTTTGCGCTCTGCTGTTGGGGCGTGTTCCGCATGGCACCCTGGCTGGTGCGCTTGCTGGGTCAGACGGGCATCAACGTCATTACGCGTATCATGGGCCTGTTGCTGATGGCGTTAGGGATCGAATTCATCGTAACGGGTATTAAAAGCATTTTCCCCGGATTATTGCATTAATACTTCATATGAAAGAACGGAGCGACGGCTCCGTTTTTTTTACGTGATTATCAGCAAATCATATAACTAAAGTTGAAATGCTCACATATCATAATAAATTCTACTAATAATGTTCATTTCTTGTATTTCAATAGGTTATTAATTCCGCCTTACCCCGCCTGCGCAGAAAATCTTCGATCGCTCTGTTATTTTACTCACATGATACTCTGGGGCTTGCTGAGAGATAACCGAAATGATATTAGTAATTTCAACATTCCCCTAGATGAATGTGCTAAATAATAACCAGTTGTTAAATTTTTGTACAAAATCACACGATGATAGCGCAGCGACGCGCTTGTAGAGAAAATTTTCTCTATCCTATTGAATATCATGTCTTTATAGTGATGTTCGATGTCCGGCAGGGCTGCCCTCAACGATACGGTACTCACCGTAAAAGAGAATTGCTTAACAAATTTGCAAAATGTATTGGCGCACGATTACGCCATTTGATACTTTCCGGCCTAATATTTTGCAGCATAAAACAATCAGATGAGAATTATTTTCATATGGTTCTCATCTCGGATATCCAGAACAGGTCTCAAACAGGGGAGGCCTGTAAAGAATCGACGCAAGACTGCCATACGAGCGGTCAGTAATAAAAAAGTCGGTGATAGCAAGCAGTAAAAGAAGAACCTGACAGCAGCAAAAAAAACTCCTGCGCTGTACAGGCCCCAACAGGGGATTACACAGCTGGCGAAGGCCAGTCATTATAATGAGTGGAGTATCAACACAATGTCCATCATCACAAAAAAAAATCTGGTAGCGGCGGGGATTTTAACTGCGCTAATCGCGGGAAACGCTGCAATGGCTGCGGACGTTCCTGCAGGTGTTCAGCTGGCGGAGAAGCAGACGCTGGTGCGTAACAACGGTGCGGAAGTTCAGTCTCTTGACCCGCACAAAATTGAAGGTGTTCCTGAGTCTAACGTTAACCGCGACCTGTTCGAAGGCCTGCTGGTAACTGACGTTGACGGCCACCCGGCACCGGGCGTGGCAGAAAAATGGGAAAACAAAGATTTCAAAGTCTGGACCTTCCATCTGCGTAAAGATGCGAAATGGTCCGACGGTACGCCGGTCACGGCTGAAGATTTCGTTTATAGCTGGCAGCGTCTGGCGAATCCAACGACCGCCTCCCCGTATGCGAGCTACCTGCAATATGGCCATATTGCCAATATTGATGACATCATCGCGGGCAAAAAACCGATCACCGATCTGGGCGTTAAGGCGATCGATGCCAATACCTTCGAAGTCACGTTGAGCGAACCTGTTCCGTACTTCTATAAGCTGCTGGTTCACCCGTCCGTCTCCCCGGTACCAAAATCCGCGGTGGAAAAATTTGGTGAAAAATGGACCCAGCCTGCCAATATCGTGACCAACGGCGCCTATAAGCTGAAAGACTGGGTGGTCAACGAGCGTATGGTGCTTGAGCGTAACCCGCAATACTGGGACAACGCTAAAACCGTCATTAATCAGGTGACCTACCTGCCAATTTCTTCCGAAGTGACTGACGTCAACCGCTACCGCAGCGGCGAAATCGACATGACCTATAACAACATGCCGATTGAACTGTTCCAGAAGCTGAAGAAAGAGATCCCAAAAGAAGTTCACGTCGACCCGTACCTGTGCACCTACTACTATGAAATCAACAACCAGAAAGCACCGTTCACCGACGTACGTGTTCGTACTGCGCTGAAGCTGGCACTGGATCGCGATATCATCGTGAACAAAGTGAAAAACCAGGGCGATCTGCCGGCATACAGCTATACCCCTCCATACACCGATGGCGCAAAACTGACCGAGCCAGACTGGTTCAAACAGACGCAGGAACAGCGTAACGCAGAAGCGAAGAAACTGCTGGCCGAAGCGGGCTATACCGCCGATAAGCCGCTGACCTTCAGCCTGTTGTACAACACCTCCGATCTGCACAAAAAACTGGCTATCGCCGTCGCCTCGATCTGGAAAAAGAACCTGGGCGCGAACGTGAAGCTGGAGAACCAGGAGTGGAAGACCTTCCTCGACAGCCGTCATCAGGGCACCTTTGACGTGGCGCGTGCCGGCTGGTGTGCGGACTATAACGAACCGACCTCCTTCCTGAACACCATGCTGAGCGACAGCTCAAACAACACCGCGCACTATAAGAGCCCGGCGTTTGACAAGCTGATTGCCGACACGCTGAAAACCACTGACGAAGCACAGCGTACTGAACTGTACTCTAAAGCTGAGCAGCAGCTGGATAAAGATTCCGCGATCGTTCCGGTTTACTACTACGTTAACGCCCGTCTGGTGAAACCGTGGGTAGGTGGGTACACCGGTAAAGACCCGATGGATAATATCTACGTTAAAAACTTGTATATTATCAAGCATTAATGGCAATGAGTGGGGCGGGCGTGCTCGCTCCACGGTGTCTAACCAACGTCACATTATATAGGCACACGCCAGAAGGTACGGGCAATGTTGAAATTTATCCTACGTCGCTGTCTTGAAGCGATTCCAACGCTATTTATTCTCATCACGATTTCCTTCTTCATGATGCGCCTTGCGCCGGGAAGTCCATTTACCGGTGAGCGTACGCTGCCGCCAGAAGTGATGGCGAATATCGAAGCGAAATACCACTTAAACGATCCTATCTCTACCCAGTACTTCAATTACCTGAAGCAGCTGGCCCACGGTGATTTTGGACCGTCATTTAAATATAAAGACTATTCCGTTAACGACCTGGTGGCGTCCAGCTTCCCGGTTTCGGCGAAATTGGGTGCAGCGGCATTCATTCTGGCCATTGTTTTCGGGGTCACCGCAGGCGTCATCGCCGCGCTCAGACAAAATACCAAATGGGATTATGCCGTAATGGGGGTGGCAATGACCGGGGTAGTCATACCCAGCTTCGTTGTCGCGCCATTACTGGTGATGATATTTGCCATTACGCTGAAGTGGCTGCCTGGCGGCGGCTGGAACGGCGGGGCATTAAAGTTCATGATTTTGCCGATGGTGGCATTATCCCTGGCGTACATCGCCAGTATCGCGCGTATCACCCGTGGTTCAATGATCGAAGTGCTGCACTCGAACTTCATTCGTACCGCGCGCGCGAAAGGGCTCCCGATGCGTCGGATTATCTTCCGCCACGCGCTCAAACCGGCGCTGTTGCCCGTGCTCTCCTACATGGGACCAGCATTCGTCGGGATCATCACCGGCTCGATGGTTATCGAAACCATTTACGGCCTGCCGGGCATTGGCCAGCTGTTTGTGAACGGCGCGCTTAACCGCGACTATTCGCTAGTACTGAGCCTGACCATTCTCGTCGGTGCGCTGACCATTCTCTTTAACGCTATCGTCGATGTGCTGTATGCCGTCATCGACCCGAAAATCCGTTACTAACTGGAGCACGCCATGATGTTGAGTAAGAAAAACAGCGAGGCGCTGGAAAACTTCAGTGAAAAACTGGAAGTGGAAGGTCGTAGCCTCTGGCAGGACGCGCGTCGTCGCTTTATGCACAACCGCGCGGCGGTGGCGAGTCTGGTGGTGCTGGTGATCATCGCGCTGTTTGTGACCCTGGCCCCGATGCTGTCGCAATTTACCTATTTCGACACCGACTGGGGCATGATGTCCAGCGCGCCGGATATGGAGTCTGGCCACTATTTTGGCACGGACTCCTCCGGACGTGACCTGCTGGTGCGCGTCGCTATCGGCGGGCGTATCTCGCTGATGGTCGGGATTGCTGCCGCGCTGGTGGCGGTGATCGTCGGGACGCTCTACGGCTCACTGTCCGGCTACCTTGGCGGCAAAGTGGACTCGGTGATGATGCGTCTGCTGGAAATCCTGAACTCCTTCCCGTTTATGTTCTTCGTCATCCTGCTGGTGACCTTCTTTGGTCAGAATATCCTGCTGATCTTCGTGGCCATCGGGATGGTGTCCTGGCTGGATATGGCGCGTATTGTTCGCGGCCAGACGCTGAGCCTCAAACGCAAAGAGTTTATCGAAGCCGCGCAGGTCGGCGGTGTCTCTACCGGGAATATTGTGGTTCGCCATATCGTTCCTAACGTGCTGGGCGTGGTGGTGGTCTATGCCTCACTGCTGGTGCCAAGCATGATCCTGTTTGAATCCTTCCTGAGCTTCCTCGGTCTGGGTACGCAAGAGCCGCTGAGCAGCTGGGGCGCGCTGCTGAGTGATGGTGCAAACTCAATGGAAGTATCACCGTGGCTGCTGTTATACCCGGCGGGTTTCCTGGTCGTTACCCTGTTTTGTTTTAACTTTATCGGCGATGGCCTGCGTGATGCCCTCGACCCGAAAGACCGTTAAGGAGCGCCGTCATGACAATGATTGAAACGGCAACCGCGCCACAGGCGCAGCAGCGGAGCGACCTTCTGCTGGACGTAAAAGATCTTCGCGTCACCTTTAAGACCCCGGACGGGGATGTGACCGCCGTGAACGATCTTAACTTCAACCTGCGCGCGGGTGAAACGCTCGGTATCGTGGGGGAATCTGGTTCCGGTAAATCCCAGACCGCCTTTGCGTTAATGGGCCTGCTGGCCGCTAACGGTGTGATTGGCGGTTCCGCGAAATTCAACGGTCGTGAAATCCTCAACCTGCCGGAGCACGAGCTGAACAAGCTGCGCGCCGAGCAGATCTCGATGATTTTCCAGGATCCGATGACCTCGTTGAACCCGTACATGCGCGTCGGTGAGCAGCTGATGGAAGTGCTGATGCTGCATAAAGGTCTGGGCAAAGCCGAAGCCTTTGAAGAGTCGGTCAAAATGCTCGATGCGGTGAAAATGCCGGAAGCGCGCAAGCGTATGCGCATGTTCCCGCACGAGTTCTCCGGCGGTATGCGTCAGCGCGTGATGATTGCGATGGCGCTGCTGTGCCGGCCAAAACTGCTGATTGCCGACGAACCGACCACCGCGCTGGACGTTACCGTTCAGGCGCAAATCATGACCCTGCTGAACGAGCTGAAGCGTGAGTTCAACACGGCGATTATCATGATCACCCACGACCTGGGCGTGGTGGCGGGCATCTGTGACAAAGTGCTGGTGATGTATGCCGGTCGTACCATGGAATACGGCAAAGCGCGTGAGGTGTTCTATCAGCCAGCCCATCCTTACTCGATCGGCCTGCTGAACGCGGTGCCGCGTCTCGATGCGGAAGGGGAATCCCTGCTGACCATTCCGGGCAACCCGCCAAACCTGCTGCGCCTGCCGAAAGGCTGTCCGTTCCAGCCGCGCTGTCCGCACGCGATGGAAATCTGCAATAGCGCACCGCCGCTGGAAGAGTTTGCACCAGGCCGTCTGCGCGCCTGCTTTAAGCCGCAGGAGGAGCTGGTATGAACGCATTAGATGAAAAACGCAATGTCCTGCTCGAAATTGCTGACCTTAAAGTGCATTTCGACATCAAGGACGGCAAACAGTGGTTCTGGCAGCCGTCGAAGACCCTGAAAGCGGTGGACGGCGTCACGCTGCGCCTGTATGAAGGGGAAACCCTGGGCGTAGTGGGCGAGTCCGGCTGCGGTAAATCGACCTTTGCGCGCGCCATTATCGGTCTGGTAAAAGCCACCGACGGCAAAGTGGCCTGGCTGGGTAAAGATCTGCTGGGCATGAAGCCCGACGAGTGGCGCGACGTGCGCAGCGATATCCAGATGATTTTCCAGGATCCGCTGGCGTCGTTAAACCCGCGTATGACCATCGGTGAGATTATTGCCGAGCCGCTGCGTACCTATCATCCGAAGATGTCCCGCCAGGAAGTGCGCGATCGCGTAAAGGCGATGATGCTGAAAGTTGGACTGTTGCCTAACCTCATCAACCGCTATCCTCACGAGTTCTCCGGCGGTCAGTGTCAGCGTATTGGTATTGCACGCGCCCTGATCCTCGAACCGAAGCTGATTATCTGTGATGAGCCGGTTTCCGCGCTCGACGTCTCCATTCAGGCGCAGGTGGTTAACCTGCTGCAGAAGCTGCAGCGCGAAATGGGGCTGTCGCTGATCTTCATCGCGCATGACCTGGCCGTGGTGAAACACATCTCTGACCGCGTGCTGGTGATGTATCTTGGGCACGCCGTGGAGCTGGGCACCTATGACGAGGTGTACCACAATCCGCTGCACCCTTACACCAAAGCGCTGATGTCGGCAGTGCCGATCCCCGATCCCGATCTGGAAAAGAATAAGACCATCCAGCTTCTGGAAGGGGAATTGCCTTCACCGATTAACCCGCTGTCGGGCTGTGTCTTCCGCACGCGCTGCCCTATGGCCGGGCCGGAATGTGCGAAAACGCGGCCGGTTCTGGAAGGCAGTTTCCGACATGCGGTTTCCTGCCTGAAAGTAGACCCGTTATAATCGCAAGGGCTGACATGATGTCAGCCCTTATTTTTTGCGAGGTCACTGTGTCGCGTTTATTCACGTCAGCCCGTCGGCGGCTTTATCATGTTTTATTCGATCCTGAAACGGTATCCGGACGGCGCTTCGAGGGTCTTTGTGGTTTATTTGCGCTCCTCAGCGTGGTTATCATCTTTATTGAATCGGGTGCCGGGACGCAATACCACCTGACGTTTGACGAATGGCATGTCTTTGTCTGGCTTGAGCTGGCGATTACCCTGGTGTTTACCGCTGAATATCTCCTCCGAGTGATTGCCTGGCCTAACCCGGCCCGATATGTTTTCAGCTTCTGGGGATTTATCGATTTAGCCACCATTCTGCCGCTCTACGTCATGTGGCTGTGGCCGGAAATCAGCCTGAGCTATGTCTTTGCCTGGCGAGCGATGCGCGTTATTCGCGTATTACGTATTCTGAAATTACTGCGCTTTATGCCCTCACTGCGCATATTCTGGAGCGCAATCGTCAGCGCCCGTCATCAGCTTATTCTGTTCTATTCGTTTATTGCCATTGTCATGATTGTTTTTGGCGCACTGATGTATCTGATTGAGGGGCCGAAATATGGCTTTACGACGCTCAATGCGTCCGTCTACTGGGCGATCGTGACCGTAACGACCGTGGGGTACGGGGATATCACGCCCCATACGCCGCTGGGGCGAATTGTGGCCTCAGTGCTTATTTTGATTGGCTATTCGGTCATTGCCATTCCGACCGGGCTGATTACCACGCACATGAGTAGCGCATTTCAGAGCCGGAAGCAGCAGCGCAAATGTCCGCGATGTCATCAGGGGGAACATGAACTCAACGCGCGTTTTTGTCACCGCTGTGGGAATCCGTTGCCGGAGTAAATAAAAAAGGCTGCAATCGCAGCCTTTTTTATTATTCGCGCCAGAGAATATGGCACAGCTTGTGGTCTTTCTCACGGCAGAGCAGGACGCGAGCGAAGATATCATTAATTTCGCCACCGTCTTCATCGGCCAGCCCGATAACCACTTCGGCGAAGAAGTCAGGGTTCAGGTCGAAATCCACATGCTCAGCCCAGTCTTCTGAAGGGTCGAACAGTTCGGCACCGCCGCGCTCTTCGAACTGCAAATTAAAGAGGATCACGTCTGCGGGATCGAGGTTATCAACCGCCAGTTCGAGAAAAATGTCATAGGCCTGCTCGAGCGTTTCGTCTTCGGTCAGGCGATTGTTCAGATCCATTTCCATGATGACTACCTGTTTAACATCGTTGGGCACGTTTTACAGCAACGGACTAAAGAAGTAAAACAGTCGTTCGGCAATTCTCTGCCACAGCGGACGTTTTACCCACAGTCTGGCATCAAGCAGGCGGGAGCGGGAGATATAATCATCCTGCACCGCCGCGAGATCGCCGCCAAAGCCGGCATCATCAATAACCAGCGTGATTTCAAAGTTGAGCCACAGGCTGCGCATATCCAGGTTCACCGTTCCCACCAGGCTTAACTCGCCGTCGACAAGCACGCTCTTGGTGTGGAGCAGTCCACCTTCGAACTGGTAGATCTTCACCCCTGCAGCCAGCAGTTCGCTAAAGAATGCCCGGCTGGCCCAGCCCACCAGAAGGGAGTCATTTTTGCGCGGCAAAATAATGCTCACATCGACGCCGCGCTGCGCCGCGGTACAGATCGCGTGCAGGAGGTCATCGCTGGGAACAAAGTAGGGCGTCGTCATGATCAGATATTCACGCGCCGAGTAGGTCGCCGTCAGCAGCGCCTGATGAATCAAATCCTCCGGGAAGCCCGGCCCGGAAGCAATGGTATGAATAGTGTGACCGCTGGCCTCTTCAAACGGCATAATATTGCCGTCCGGCGGTGGCGGCAGGATGCGTTTGCCGGTCTCTATCTCCCAGTCGCAGGAGTAGACGATGCCCATCGAGGTGGCAATCGGCCCCTCCATGCGCGCCATCAAATCCACCCACTGACCCACGCCCGAGTCCTGTTTAAAAAAGCGCGGGTCAACCATGTTCATGCTGCCGGTGTAGGCAATATAGTTATCGATCATGATCATTTTACGGTGCTGACGAAGGTCCATCCGGCGCAGAAACACGCGCAGGAGGTTAACCTTCAGCGCCTCAACCACCTCGATACCGGCATTGCGCATCATCCCTGCCCAGGGACTGCGGAAAAATGCCACGCTGCCCGCAGAGTCCAGCATCAGACGGCAGTGAATGCCGCGTCGCGCCGCGGCCATCAGGGATTCCGCGACCTGGTCAGCCATCCCGCCGGGCTGCCAGATATAGAAAACCATCTCGATATTATGACGCGCCAGCTGGATATCGCGGATTAACGCCTGCATAACGTCGTCGGACGAGGTTAGCAGCTGGAGCTGATTACCCTTAACGCCACCAATCCCCTGACGGCGCTCGCACAGCTTAAACAGTGACGAGGCGACGCTGCTGTTCTCCTCGGCAAAGATATGCTTGCAGGCTTTAAGGTCGTTCAGCCACTTCGCGGTGGAGGGCCACATGGCGCGGGCCCGCTCGGCGCGGCGTTTACCGAGATGAAGCTCACCGAAAGAGAGATAGGCGATAATTCCCACCAGCGGCAGGATATAGATGATCAGAAGCCAGGCCATGGCAGAGGGTACGGCTCTGCGCTTCATCAGGATGCGTAACGTCACACCCGCGATTAACAGCCAGTATCCCAAAATGACCAGCCAACTCACCACGGTGTAGAAGGTTGTCATAGGTAAAAAAATCCTTTTGAAAGCGTATTGTTATGAGTGTACGCATCAGGATTCATCTGGCAAATAAAAACGCCAGGTAAAAGCGCTGGTTTGCAGCCGGGTTGGGTTTATAATGGCATCTCTGTTAGAGAAAGAGTTGTAGACATGAAGCGCAGTAGAACAGAAGTAGGGCGCTGGCGCATGTTGCGACAGGTGAGTCGTCGCAAGGCTCGTTGGCTGGAAGCACAATCCCGCCGCAATATGCGTATTCACGCCATCAGAAAATGTGGAATGACCCGGCACCGCAACGCGTTGCTGTTCGCCGTCCAGGATATCTGAGTACCATGAGGGCACCGTAATGGTGCCCGCTGATTTTATAAGGTCTGATTTTTGGGATAGCGTCGTTGCAGCGCTATTCCTGCTGTGCTGAGCAAAAGGAGGGAGAAGAAGTGTTTGCGGAGTTTGGCGTACTGAATTTCTGGACGTATGTTGTTGGCGCGTTTTTTATCGTGCTGGTACCGGGGCCGAATACCCTGTTTGTGCTTAAAACGGGAATTGGACACGGCGTTAAAAAAGGGTACCTTGCCGCCACGGGTGTATTTATCGGCGATGCGGTGCTGATGTTTCTTGCCTGGGCGGGCGTCGCGGCATTAATCCAGACCACGCCGGTACTGTTTAATATCGTGCGCTATCTCGGCGCCTTCTACCTGCTGTGGCTGGGCGGCAAAATGCTCTGGTCGGTCATTACCCGCCAGAATCACGCTCAGGAAAGCGGCACCGAGCCTGCCAGCACGATCATGAAACGTTCGCTGGTGCTGAGCCTGACGAATCCAAAAGCGATTCTGTTCTACGTCTCGTTCTTTGTTCAGTTCATCGACGTGAATGCGCAGAACACCGGTACCTCTTTCCTTATCCTCGCGACGACGCTTGAGTTGATAAGCTTCATGTATATGAGCTTCCTGATCTTCTCCGGTGCATTTGTCACGCGCTATCTCAAAACGAAAAAGAAACTGGCAAAGCTGGGGAACGGGCTGATAGGGCTGCTGTTTGTCGGGTTTGCGGCGAGGTTGGCGTCGCTGCACTGATGTATGAAAGGCTCCTGAGGGAGCCTTTTTCATTCTGTTTGACAATCCCTCACCATTTAGTTGTATAGCACAACTAAATGGTGAGGACATAACATGCACAGCGAAACCCCGGTAGTCAGTGTTATTCGACGTTCCTCGCGCCTGATGGTGCGAGAGTTAGGTTTTATGGGTTCTACCCTGGCCTCAACGAATTATTCGCCTTCGGCCGTCCATACTCTGGTCGAAATTGCCCTACGAAAAGAGATGACGGCGAGTCAGCTGGTACAGCTGCTGGGCCTGGAAAAGTCCAGCGTCAGCCGGATGCTGGCTCGCCTGATTGCCGCAGGCGAACTCGAGGAGGTCATTTCTACCGAGGATGCGAGAGCAAAGAGCCTCAGGCTGACCGCGAAGGGTCACGAGACGGTCAGTAAAATTAATGCCTTCAGCAATGAGCGCGTGGTCACAGCAATAAAACGTCTTGCTCCTGCCCAGCAGCAGACCATTTCTGAGGGGCTCTCCCTTTATGCCAACGCGCTGCTGGCGTGTCGGGAGGCGGGCAATGATATGCAGCCCGATGAGCTGAAGATAGTGCAGGGGTATATCCCGGGCATGATTGGCCGTATCGCGGAGATGCATGGCAGTTATTATTCGCGGGAGCATAATTTTGGTCGCTTTTTCGAGGCCAAAGTGGCTTCGGGGCTGGCTGAGTTTAGTGAAAGACTGGAGAAGCCCTGTAACCAGATTTGGCTGGCGGTACTCAACGACAAAATTGTCGGCTCGGTGGCGATAGATGGCGAGGATCTGGCGCCGGGTGAAGCCCATCTTCGCTGGTTTATTCTTGATGATGGCTGCCGGGGGCACGGCGTGGGGAAAAAACTGCTGAATGAAGCGATGCGGTTCTGCGACAGCGCTGGTTTTTCAGCTGTGCACCTCTGGACGTTCAATAAGCTGACCGCCGCCAGGCGTCTGTACGAGTCGTATGGGTTTACGCTGGTAAAAGAGTGGGAAGGCGATCAGTGGGGAAGCCTTATTACAGAGCAGCAGTTTACCCGGCACAGCGGCGCGTAATCGCCATCCTAAAAAAGGCTCCTTTCGGAGCCGCTTTGGTATCAGAACACTTTTTTATACGGTCTCACCGTCACTTTTGCATACACGCCCGCTGCAACGTACGGGTCTGCGTCAGCCCAGGCCTGAGCGGCTTCCTGGGATTCAAACTCAGCAATGACCGTGGAGCCGGAGAAACCGGCAGCACCCGGATCGTTGCTGTCTACTGCAGGCATGGGGCCAGCGGTCAGTAATCGGCCTTCATCCTGAAGCAACTGCAAACGTGCCAGATGCGCAGGGCGCACAGACTGGCGTTTTTCGAGCGAATCAGCAACATCTTCAGAGTAAATCACGTAAAACACGGCGAAGCTCCTTAACCGGTAAAAGTGTCAGTTACGTTATGTGAAAGGGCAAACGACTGCAATGTAAAATAAAAACAATGTTAATACCCTGATCTGTATGCGCCTTTTTTGGCCTCTCGGGCGCTAAAATTGCGCCAGAGCAAAGTGTCTTATTGAATATGATTGCTATTTGCATTTAAAATCAGGGTTCGGTTTTTTAACGTTGATAAATATGACTTCGATGACCCTTGATTTACCTCGCCGCTTTCCCTGGCCGACGCTGCTTTCTGTCGTGATTCACGGTGCCGTTGTGGCGGGTCTGCTGTATACCTCGGTTCATCAGGTTATTGAAATGCCCGCGCCCGCGCAGCCGATTTCGGTGACGATGGTATCGCCAGCGGATCTTGAACCGCCGCAGGTTGCCCCTCCGCCGCCACAGCCGGTGGCTGAACCGGAGCCAGAACCCGAGCCCGTTCCGGAGCCACCGAAGGAAGCCCCGGTGGTGATCCACAAACCTGAACCGAAGCCAAAACCTAAGCCGAAGCCAAAGCCGGTGAAGAAGGTCGAGGAGCGTCCGAAACGCGAGGAACGTCCGGTTGAACCGCGCGCGACCCAGCCGCTCGAAAATGCAGCGCCTTCACGTCCGGTGATGAACAATACGGCAACGACGTCAAAGCCAACCGTAACCGCGCCAGCGGGCCCGCGCGCCGTAAGCCGCAATCAGCCTCAGTATCCGGCGCGAGCTCAGGCCTTGCGTATTGAAGGCCGCGTACGGGTGAAATTTGACGTCACTGCGGATGGCCGCGTGGATAACGTGGAAATCTTGTCTGCGCAACCTTCTAATATGTTTGAGCGCGAAGTGAAATCTGCTATGCGCAGATGGCGCTATGAGCCAGGCAAGCCGGGTAGCGGATTGATCGTCAATATTGTTTTCCGCCTGAACGGCGGGGCGCAGATGGAATAAAAAAAGCCTCCGAAAGGAGGCTTTTTTTTGCCTGTCGATCAGGCCTGTGGAAGTTGACGAGGTTTACCCTCGCTGTCCACGGCAACATAAATAAACAGCGCTTCAGTGGCCTTATAGCGTTGCCCAATCGGCTCAGAAGAGACTTTCTTCACCCAGACTTCGATGTTGATGGAAATGGAGGTATTACCGCGCTTCACGCAGCGCGCGTAGCAGCAAACCACATCACCCACCGCAACCGGGCGCAGGAAGGTCATGCCGTCCACTCTCACGGTGACCACGCGCCCGTGGGCAATCTCTTTTGCCAGAATTGCGCCGCCCATATCCATCTGCGACATCAGCCAGCCGCCAAAAATATCGCCATTGGCATTGGTGTCAGCGGGCATTGCCAGTGTGCGTAAAACCAGTTCGCCCTGAGGGGCGTTAGTTGTTGTCATTGTTTTAACTCGTAACGGAAGACTTCAGGCGGGATGCTACTATGATTCGCGTGCGGAGAGAATAGACCAGAACGCCCGTCGTTGACGTTCTGGTCAGCCAGTAATCAGTGGTTGTCGTCCTGCGGCATATGACGATAGATGTATATGCCGCTTAACAGCGTGAAGATAAGCGTCAGCGCGGTCAGGCCAAAGACCTTAAAGTTGACCCAGATATCCTGCGGCAGCCAGAAGGCGATATAGATATTAGCGAGACCGCAGAGAATAAAGAAGATTGCCCATGCGGTATTCAGACGCGACCAGACCACCTGCGGCAGCGTGAGTTCTTTACCTAACATGCTCTGGATAAGGGGCTTTTTCATGAACCATTGACTGAACAGTAATGCTGCTGCAAACAACGCATAAATAACAGTCACCTTCCACTTAATAAATTCAACATCATGCAAGGCAATGGTCAATCCACCGAACACCGCCACTAAAACGAACGTGATAAGCGCCATTTTTTCGACTTTGCGATAGCGAATCCAGCTGTAGATCAGCACAACGGCGGTCACAACGATTAACGCTTTTGTTGCAGCAAAAATGTCGTACAACTTATAGACAGCGAAAAACACCGCGAGCGGTAAAAAATCAAGAAACTGCTTCATTCTGTGATTCCATCTTCTGAGCGGGGCGGGAGACAGAGATGCCCCCCGCCTCGGGATTACTGACGAATTAACATATACAGGCGGAACAGATAGACGAGCAGTACCGCTGAAATGAGATTGCTCAGCGTATTCGCCACCACGGCGCCGACGTTAGGCGTTAATACCGCAAAATTCGGTGCAAACAATAACAGGAGCGTTTTGGCCAGCAGCCAGCCGATCACGGCGGGCGCCACCAGACGCATATTAGCCCATGCCAGTCTGATGCTGCTGCGCATCGCGGTAAAAATTCCCATCTTATCCTGCACAACCATCACCGGCGCAAATGCGAGCACGATAGCCAGTAAAACGCCCGGCACCACGACCAGCATAATCCCCATTTGCACCAGCATCGTGGTTAAAAAGATCAGGATAAACAGCTTAGGTAAGACCGGTGCACTCGCACCAATCGCGCGTAAGGCGCTGACGCGGTGACCCGCCGATACCAGCTGAATCATCAGCAAAACGCCGCCCGCCAGAATTGCATTACCAATCAGGCCTGAGAACGTGGACGCAGCAGAGGCGCGCAGCAGGATTTGCTGCTGCTCCGGCGTCATATTTTGCACCAGCTCAAACAACCCCACGCTACCCGCAAGATGGTCGCCCTGGCTCAGGCTGGCAATCTGTTCTTCACTCGGTGAGAAGGCATGGCCCAGCACCACCGTGATAAAGGCACAAAGCAACGCGATCAGTAAAAAGGTAATGAACTGATTGCGGAAAAAGTTTCCCGTGTCACGGTAGACAGACTTCGCCGTGATAGACATGCACTCTCCTTGAGTATTGCAGGTGTTAATTAGCCGGCAATTGTACACCGGATGCACCTGCTGTGGCAGCATCAAGGCTTGTATGGAAAAGCATATCTTTGTAAAGCGGCGGTAATCCAACCCGCGCGCGGGCGCGGTTACAGGCTTCATTGACCTGGCCATCTTCCCCCGACATGGCAAATTCCCGGCACGGGCTGGGGCGATCCTCATAGATGGAACATCGGGTCGAGACCCCAGGCTCACCCTGTAGCGCCACACAGCGGGCCTGCTTTTGGTTCGTGCCGCTCATGCAGCGCAAAAAGGGGGTTAACGGCTCGGTAAGATGAACCGGAACGGTACCACCGCCATCGCTGGCTTCGGCCCAATAGAAAGAGACTCGAAAATACGCACAACAGGCTCCGCACGTCATGCACGGGTTGATATCACTCATGGCACACCTGCAAAAGAAGAACGCATCAAATCAATTTGTGAGAGCGATAAATTATCCAGCTGCCAGAGGAAGAGCAAGAGGGGGAAAAGGGAAAATTTTGTAACCGTGAAATGCCAAAAATTGACATGGAAACAACTTATTGGTTTTGAGTGCGTAACAAAAAATTAATCCAGATCAATGAATGTTAAGTTACTGGTTTTAATGTGATCTGTGGCAGATCACTTATTACTCTTTTGTGAGTATATTCTCATCCGCGATTAAAACCACAACGATGGAGCGGATATGAAAAAATTAGCGGTGGCAGCCCTTGTATTAAGCAGTCTCTCTGGCGGCGCGTATGCGCATGAAGCAGGCGAATTCTTTATTCGTGCCGGTTCGGCTACGGCTCGCCCAACTGAAGGTTCGGATAACGTGCTGGGAATGGGCGGTTTTAACGTCAGTAATAACACCCAGTTAGGTTTAACCTTCACCTATATGGCGACGGATAACGTGGGCGTTGAGCTTCTGGCCGCAACGCCGTTCCGTCATCGCGTGGGCCTCGGGCCAACCGGTGATATCGCCACGGTTCACCATTTACCGCCAACGCTGATGGCGCAGTGGTACTTCGGCGACTCAAGCAGCAAGGTGCGTCCATATATTGGCGCCGGTGTGAACTACACCACCTTCTTTGATGAGAAATTCAACGATACCGGTAAAGAGGCGGGTCTGACGGATCTCAGCCTGAAAGATTCGTGGGGCATGGCGGGGCAGGTTGGCCTGGATTATCTGATTAACCGCGACTGGCTGATCAACGCCTCGGTCTGGTATATGGATATTGATACGGACGTACGCTTCAAGGCGGGCGGCCAGCAGCAAAGTATCAGCACTCGTCTGGATCCGTGGGTGTTTATGTTCTCTGCGGGTTATCGTTTCTGATCCCCCGTCAAACTGGCCACAGGGTGGCCAGTTTGCTTTGCTCACGTCAAAACGACGGATAAACCGGCCGCTCATCGAGCTTTACGCAGTGCCTCAGGATCGTTTCCCCATCATATAAATAGCTGAAAGCGTCGCTGGATACGGAATGGAAGAGAATATCGCCGTTGGCAAACGGGATCATTTCGGTATCACCCGCACGTTTATGCCCCGCACCGGTTTCAAAATGGCCGCGCCACCGTTCCTGAGTGTGGTCATAAACGTGCAGAATAACCTCGACAAGTCCTCTTTGCGGACAATTAAGACGCAGGAAAGTAGAAGAGAAATTCAGGGACAGCGCGTGGAAGGGAATCAATAAGGCGAAGACCAGTAAAGCTCGTAAATACATCAAACCGCGAAAACCTCTTTCAAAAGGGAAATGAGATTTTACTTAAGTCATAAATAACGTTTTTGCCGTGGATCAAGATGTCTTATAATTCAATGCGATAAAGGCCCCTGACGAGGCCCTTAGCGATCATTTTTGAATCAGATAGCGAATGGTTGGGCCATCCTGCTGGATATCCAGCACCGTATAACCGTGGTTTTTCGCATCCAGCGGTATGTTGTTGATGGACTGCGGGCAGTCGCTGACCACCTCCAGAATTTCACCTTTCTTAAGCTGCGGCAGCGCTTCAAGCGTAGCCACCGCCGGATATGGACAGGGCTCGCCAACCATATCCAGACGATAATCAGGCACGATCTCTTTCATGCTGCATTCTCCTGCGTTTCTGTTTTAACGCCCGCACGGCGGAAGAAACGTCTCTCCTGTGCGACGACCAGTAAAAAAGCGACCAACAACAGGGCGTAGGTGACGAGCAGGCCGCCGAGAGGCCCGAAGGTATTCAGCAGATTAACCTTATCCCACCGGGTAGCCAGGACGGGTGACACGTCATCCCAGCAGTACGCCAGGATCGTCGAGCCAATCACATTTCCCAGACCCACCCACCAGTAGTGCACCTGGCCTTCCACGGCGCGATACATCCAGCCGGTTTCACACCCGCCAGCCAGCACGATCCCGAAGCCGAACAGCAGACCGCCAATGACCGCGTTAGGACCGGCCCACATGATTTTCGGTTCGACGCCCAGTTGGACATAGCTGAAGATGCCGATGGCGCTGACCGCCATCCCGGCGATAATCGCTTTCGCCATCATCGTGCGCCCGGTGATCCACATATCGCGAAACGCGGAGGTAAAGCAGATCTGCGCGCGTTCAATGAGCAGACCAAAACCCACACCGAACAGCATCGCCAGACCGAGCTTAGGCTGGTTCAGGGCGGTGCAGAGCGCCCATGCCACCATGGCGAAAAAGACCAGCATTCCGAGGCGGAAACGGCGGCGGGCCTGAGAGGGCTTCTGGGTCAACGGAGACGCTGCGCTGACTTTTGTCATTTTCACTGGAATACGAAACAGCGGCAGCAGGGTGAATTTTGCGCCAAAGTAAGAGCCGATGGCCGTGGCGACGGCAAAGAACCAGGCGTGAAGCGAAAACTGCGGGATCCCGGTAAAGAAGGCGGCAAGGTTACACCCCATCGCCAGACGCGCGCCGAAACCGGCAATCATGCCGCCGACAACCGCCTGCAAAATGCGGATCCGGCTTTTGGGCATACGCAACTTAACGTTATTTGCCCACAGCGCGGCCGCGAAACAGCCGCCGAACATGCCGATAATCATCATCCCGTCGATGCGGGTAAGCGGGGTGCCGTCCAGATGAATGAGTTTAAAGTAACCCCACTCTTCGGCATGCACGCCAGCGAGTTGCAGCAATTGACCACCCCAGCGGGTGAACTCGCCGGTCACGGCCCAGAAGGTGCCGGTTATGCCAAAATAATAAGTAGAGAGAATGCCTGCCGCGATAACGGCCGGAACGGGTGACCAGAACTTAACCAGGTAAGCCTGTTTGAAGGATTGCCATGACATGAATAAGCCTCTGAACTCAGAAGGATTAAAGATAAAAAAGAAACCAGATCATACGCTTACACGACAGTTTGAAAAGCCATTCACACCGAAAATATCGATAGGATCAATTTTGATGTCATTCTTTGTTGAAGACGGGGAAGAAAAGGTAACCGTCTGGCAAGGGTGCCAGACGGTGGAGGGGTCAGGCTTTACGCGTCGCCGCCTTCATGGCGGTCACAAACGCCTTCAGCTCGGCCAGCATCTGCTCGGGCTTGTCCACGTTCTTCTCGATGATCTTCACAATCGCAGAGCCGGAAATGGCACCTGCGGCCTTCGCGTCAATCGCCGCGGTGACTTGGTCTGGAGAGGAGATCCCGAAGCCCTGCAGCGGCGGCGCGGCATGGTACTCGGCCAGCTTTTCCACCAGATGATGCAGCGGCAGGGCCGCTTTATTCTCGGCACCGGTCACGCCTGCGCGGGAGAGCAGGTACGTGTAACCGCGCCCGTAAGAGGCTATCTGGCGCAGCAGTGTGTCATCGGCGTTCGGCGGGCAGATGAAAATCGGGGCGACGTTGTGACGCATCGCCGCCTGGCGGAACGGCGCGGACTCCTCGACCGGCACGTCGGCGACCAGAACAGAGTCGACGCCCACGCGTGCGCACTCGGCGTAAAATTCATCGATACCGCGGTTGAACACGAGGTTGGCGTACATCAGCAGGCCAATCGGGATAGTGGGGTGCTTCTGACGGATCGCCGCCAGCATTTCGAAGCACTGGGTTGGCGTCACGCCCGAGGCAAACGCGCGCAGCGTCGCATTCTGGATAGTCGGGCCATCCGCCAGCGGGTCAGAGAACGGGATCCCCAGCTCCAGCGCATCGGCACCGGCTTCAATCAGGGTGTCGATGATCTTCAGCGACTGTTCAGGGCCCGGATCGCCCAGGGTGACGAAGGGAACGAACGCGCCTTCCTGGCGGGATTTCAGTTCTGCAAATACGTTATCGTAGCGTTCCATCAGATTTCCCCTCGTGCTTTCAGAATATCGTGAACGGTGAAGATATCTTTGTCACCGCGTCCGGAAAGGTTGACCACCAGCAGCTGCTCTTTTTCCGGATTGTCTTTCATCATTTTCAGCGCATGGGCCAGAGCGTGTGAAGACTCCAGCGCCGGGATGATCCCTTCGCTGCGGCACAGCGTTTTGAACGCTTCCAGCGCTTCGTCATCGGTAATGGAGACATAGTCCGCACGACCGGTGCTGTTCAGATAGGCGTGCTGCGGTCCGACGGATGGGAAGTCGAGGCCAGCGGAGATAGAGTAAGACTCTTCAATCTGGCCTTCATCGGTCTGCATCATCGGGGATTTCATGCCGAAGTAGATCCCCACGCGGCCATGCTTCAGCGGCGCGCCGTGTTCACCCGATTCAATGCCGTGACCCGCAGGCTCGACGCCAATCAGACCCACGCGGGTGTCGTCGATAAAGTCTGCGAACATGCCGATGGCGTTTGACCCGCCGCCGACGCAGGCGATGACCGCATCCGGCAGACGACCCTCTTTTTCGAGGATCTGCGCTTTGGTCTCTTCCCCGATCATGCGCTGGAATTCACGCACGATGGTCGGGAACGGGTGCGGGCCCGCCGCGGTACCGAGCATATAGTGCGCGGTTTCGTAGCTGCCAGACCAGTCGCGCAGCGCTTCGTTACAGGCATCCTTCAGCGTCGCGGAGCCGCTGTGCACCGGGATCACTTCCGCACCCATCAGACGCATACGGAAGACGTTCGGAGACTGACGCTCAACGTCTTTCGCCCCCATATAGATGCGGCATTTCAGGCCGAGCAGGGCGCTGGCGAGCGCCGAGGCCACGCCGTGCTGGCCTGCGCCGGTTTCGGCGATAATTTCGGTTTTGCCCATACGCTTCGCAAGCAGCGCCTGGCCCAGCACCTGGTTAGTCTTGTGCGCGCCGCCGTGCAGCAGGTCTTCACGCTTAAGATACAGCGTGGTTTTCGTGCCTTCCGTCAGATTGCGGCATTTGGTCAGGGCCGTTGGGCGGCCTGCATAGTTTTTCAGCAGGTCGGTAAATTCCGCCTGAAATGCCGGATCCTTCTGCGCGCTCACAAACGCTTCTTCCAGCTGGCGCAGCGCGGGCATCAGGATTTGCGGGACGTACATCCCGCCGAACTCACCAAAATACGGGTTAAGTAATGTCGTCATCTTCTCTTCCTTAATATGCACGCAGAGTTTTAAAAACCGAGGCCAGTTTGCTGGCATCTTTACTACCCGGCTGGGACTCTACGCCTGAATTGAAATCGAGGCCTGCGCAGCCGGTTTTCGCGGCTTCTACACAGTTGTCCGGGCTTAATCCGCCCGCCAGCAGGACGTTGTCCAGCTTTTCGCCGTTCAGCAGAGACCAGTCAAAACGCTGGCCGGTTCCGCCCTGACCGTTATCGAGGACGTATTTATCCACGTGGTTCAGGTTACGCGGGGGCAACGTATCGTCAACGCGTTGCGCTTTCCAGATCTGTACCTGCGGTGCCAGCGTGGCGCGCAGGGCATCGATATAGGCCTGATCTTCATCGCCGTGAAGCTGCACCGCGGTGAGGGATAACGCGTCGGCTTTTTCAACCACCTCGGCGATATCCGCATTGCGGAACACGCCAACATAGCTGAGTGGTGCCGCGGCGATGACCTTACGCGCCTGCTCTTCGCTGACCGCGCGAGGAGAGGAATCCACAAAAATCAGCCCGCCATAAATCGCTCCGGCTTCATACGCGGCCTGGGCGTCCTGTTCGCGGGTTAAACCGCAGACTTTGTTCTCACCCAGCAGCACGCGACGTACTGCCGCATTGAGATCGTCATGTTCCATCATGGCGGAGCCAATCAGGAAACCGTTGGCGAAGTGGCTCAGCTCGCGCACCTGGGCGTAGCTGTTAATGCCGGATTCGCTGATGACCGTGACGCCAGAGCCCAGCCGCGGCGCCAGCTGGCGCGTGCGGTTCAGGTCAATGGACAGGTCACGCAGATCGCGGTTGTTAATGCCGACCACTTTAGCTTCCAGCGCAATCGCGCGCTCCAGCTCCTCTTCGTTGCTCACTTCGGTCAGCACGCCCATCTTCAGGCTGTGCGCGACGGCAGAGAGCTGGCGATACTGCTCGTCGTCAAGCACCGAGAGCATCAGCAGGCAGGCGTCGGCCTGGTAAAAGCGCGCCAGCCAGATCTGATACGGGTCGATAATAAAGTCTTTGCACAGGATCGGCTGCGGTGCGATGCCGCTGACGATCGGCAGAAAATCGAAGCTGCCCTGGAAATATTTCTCATCCGTCAGCACGGAGATTGCCGACGCATGATGCTTATAAATACCGGCGATACGCGCCGGGTCGAAATCGTCACGAATAACGCCTTTTGAGGGAGAGGCTTTTTTGCACTCAAGAATAAACGCGGTGCGCGCACCCTGCAGGGCGTCATAGAAACGACGGCTGCTCGGGACGACGTCATTCTGAAAACTGGCAAGCGGCTGCTGTTGCTTGCGGGCTTCCACCCAGATGGCCTTATCGGCAACGATTTTCGCTAAAACGGTCTGCATTCTTTACCCTCTTGCCGCAAGTGCGGTAACGCGATCGTAAGCTGCACCGGAGCGCAGTACATCCAGAACTTTTTGAACGTTGGCCTTCAGGTCTTCCTCGCCGTGCAAACGCATCAGCATGGCGACGTTGGCGGCAACGGCGGCCTCATGGGCAACCTCTCCCTTACCTTGTAATAAGCGCGTCAGAATGTCACGGTTTTCTTCCGGGGTACCGCCTGCCAGCGCTTCCTGGTGATACGGAGTTAAACCAAAGTCAGCGGCTTCGAGCTGGTAGCTCAGGATTTCACCGTCGCGCAGTTCGGCTACCAGCGTCGGCGCATGCAATGACACTTCGTCCATTCCGCCGCTGTGCACCACGGCGGCACGCTGGTAACCCAGCACGCGCAGGGTCTCGGCAATCGGCAGGACCAGTTCCGGACTGTAGACACCGATTAGCGCCAGCGGCGGATGGGCCGGGTTGATCAGCGGGCCGAGCACGTTAAACAGCGTGCGGGTTTTCAGCTGCTGACGAACCGGCATTGCGTGGCGGAAACCGGTGTGATACTTCGGCGCAAACAGGAAGCAGACGCCCAGGTCATCCAGCGCTTCACGGGAACGTTCGGCGTTCATATCGAGATTAATGCCGAATGCCGCGAGTAAATCAGACGAGCCCGACCGGCTGGACACGCTGCGGTTACCGTGCTTCGCCACCTTCAGGCCACACGCTGCGGCCACAAAGGCGCTGGCGGTTGAAATATTGATACTGTTGCTGCCGTCACCGCCGGTGCCGACGATATCGGCAAACGGATAGTCCGGGCGCGGGAACGGGGCGGCATTTTCCAGCAGGGCCGTAGCGGCACCGGCGATCTCCTGCGGGCTTTCACCGCGGACCTTCATGCTCACCAGCGCGGCCGCCAGCTGTTCTGGCTTCAGCTCACCGCGAACCACGGCTGAGAAGAGCTGGTGGCTCTCCTGCTGGCTCAGGGTTTGCGCCTGATACAGTTTTTCCAGAATCGGCTGCAGGGTGTTGGTCTGCTCCAGCTTCTGTAACGCCCAGTCGAGGGTCTGCTCCAGCAGGCGGGCACCGTGGGAGGTCAGGATGGATTCCGGATGGAACTGCATCCCGCAGACGCGATCCGCGTCGTGACGTACCGCCATCACCATCCCTTCAAACGAGGCGTTGATCGTCAGCCCGGCGGGAATGTTGCTGCCGACCAGCGAGTGGTAGCGCGCGACCGGAAGCGGATTCGGCAGCCCGGCAAACATTGCCTGGCCGTCATGTTCAATGCTGGAGGCTTTACCGTGCAGGATCTCGCCCGCCTGGCCGACGTAACCGCCGTAGGCTTCCACGATTGCCTGGTGACCAAGGCAGATACCGATAATCGGCAGCTTGCCGCGCATGCGGGTCAGCAGTTCGGGCATACAGCCCGCTTCGCTCGGCGCGCCCGGCCCCGGGGAGAGCATCAGCACCGGGTTTTGCATGGTCGCCAGACGGTCAATCAGGGTCTGCGCCGGGACGTGGTTGCGATAGATAACGACGTTGTGACCATTCGCACGCAGCTGATCTGCCAGGTTATAGGTAAAGGAGTCGATGTTATCGAGCAGCAGAATGTCAGCCATCAGAAAATCTCCTGTGCGTGGTGTGCGGTAGCGATGGCGCGCAATACCGCGCGTGCTTTACTGCGGGTTTCGTCAGCTTCAGACTGCGGAACAGAGTCAAGAACAATCCCGGCGCCGGCCTGAACGGTGGCAATACCGTCTTCGACGTAGGCGGAGCGGATCACGATGCAGGTATCAAGGTCGCCGTGTGCGGTGAAGTAACCTACCGCGCCGCCGTAGCTCCCGCGACGACGTCCTTCCGCTTCGGCGATAAGCTGCATGGCACGCACCTTCGGCGCGCCGCTCAGGGTGCCCATATTCATGCAGGCACGGTAGGCGTGCAGCACGTCGAGGTCGTGGCGCAGCTCACCGACCACGCGGGATACCAGGTGCATCACGAATGAATAGCGGTCGACTTTAGTCAGGTCCGCCACGTAGCGGCTGCCTGGGGTGCAAATACGGGCCAGATCGTTACGCGCCAGGTCAACCAGCATCAGGTGCTCGGAGAGCTCTTTATGGTCGGTGCGCATTTCCAGCTCGATGCGGCTGTCGAGATCGCGATCCAGCGAGCCGTCGGCGCGACGTCCGCGCGGACGGGTTCCGGCGATCGGGTAGATCTCAATCTGGCGGCTGGTGGCGTCATATTTCAGCGAGCTTTCCGGCGAGGCGCCGAACAGCGTGAAGTCGTTGTCCTGCATAAAGAACATGTACGGGCTTGGGTTGCTCTTTTTCAGCACGTCGTAAGCGGCCAGCGGGGACGGGCAGGGCAGAGAGAAGCGACGGGACGGTACAACCTGGAAAATTTCCCCGGCGCGAATCGCCTTTTGCATCTGGCGAACCACGGCACCGTATTGATCGTCGGTCTGGTTCACATCGCAGGTCATCTTCTCGACGCGCTGCACCGGTA
The DNA here is from genome assembly GCF_049238165.1 of Enterobacter cloacae complex sp. IR5422. Classification (NCBI taxonomy): domain Bacteria; kingdom Pseudomonadati; phylum Pseudomonadota; class Gammaproteobacteria; order Enterobacterales; family Enterobacteriaceae; genus Enterobacter; species Enterobacter cloacae complex sp. IR5422. The sequence continues at coordinate 28,597 of NZ_JBMKHT010000026.1, forward strand.
GCGCAGGCGGTGCTTCCGTCATTTGCTGCTGCAGTTGGGCAATGCGGTGCTCCAGACGGGTTTTCTCAGCGCCAGAAGGCGTGAACAGGCTGGCCTGGATACGGGTGTACTGTTTCTGATGGTCGATCACCAGCAGGGTTTCGGCCAGATAGAAACAGTAGTCCGGGCAGCGATTGCCCTGCTCGGTTTCCGGCAAATCTTCAAATCCCGCGACCAGGTCGTAAGCAAACAGCCCGCCAAAGAACATCGCTTCACGCTCATCGTGCGGAACGGTGACCAGGTTTTGCAGCAGGCGGAAGGCATCAAAGACGGACAGGGAACAGAGGCGCGCGTCTTCATCTAACAGTTGGCTAACCGGCGGGAAATGCAGAATGCGCATTTCCGGATGACGCTCGTTTTCGATGCCTGAAGGCAGGGCGGCATCCAGCAGCGGTAGCAGCGATGCGCCATTGTCTGACAAAGCCTTAATAGTGACAGTGTCACCTAAGGCGGTAATGCGCAACGCGCTGTCGACCAGCAGAAGGCTTTTCAGATCGTCCTTGCTGTCGATGTCCGCAGATTCCAGCAGCAGCGTTGCCGGGCGTGCCCCGCACACCTGATGAAACAGCGCGGTCGGGTTGTGGCGATAGGCCGCCTCGCAGGTCAGCAATTCGAGATGGGGTTTGGCTGTTTGCATGTTGGTGTTCTCATTTATTCTGTTCAAAAAAAAGCCCGCTGAGTAGCGGGCGGGTATCTGTTTGCATTTCGCAGACGCGTGACACTGCCCGAAGATCAGGAAGTACGCCACCAACCGTGCAGAGTGAAATGTGCTGTCATTTTCAGATACCTTTCTCGTGTGAACTTGCGTACTAGTTAACTAGTTCGATAGCGTGTTGTCAACCCTTGATTTCAGAATTTCACGTTAAGTCGGTATCATGGCGGTTTCGGATGTCTTCAACCTGTTATGGGAAGTGCTTTGAGCGATACCACCTACGCGATTATTTATGATTTACACAGCCATACTCAGGCCTCTGATGGCCTGCTGACACCCGAAGCCCTGGTTCATCGTGCCGTTGAAATGCGCATCGGCACGCTGGCGATAACAGATCACGATACGACGGATGCCATTCCGGCAGCGCGCGCCGAGATTGCCCGCTGCGGGCTGGCACTCAATCTGGTGTCCGGCGTCGAGATTTCGACCGTCTGGGAAAACCATGAGATTCATATCGTTGGCCTGAACATCGATATAGACCATCCGGCACTTATTGAGTTTTTGCAAGAACAAAAAACGCGCCGCAACCAGCGCGCAGAGATGATCGGCGAGCGTCTGGAAAAGGCACATATTCCTGGCGCGCTGGAAGGTGCGCAAAAGCTGGCGAACGGCGGGGCAGTTACGCGCGGTCATTTCGCCCGTTTTCTGGTAGAGGCGGGGAAAGCCACGACGATGGCGGATGTCTTTAAAAAGTATCTGGCGCGCGGGAAAACCGGATACGTTCCGCCACAGTGGTGTACAATAAAACAAGCTATTGATGTGATTCATCATTCTGGCGGTAAGGCCGTGCTGGCCCATCCGGGGCGGTATAATCTTTCTGCTAAATGGCTGAAAAGGCTGCTGGCGCACTTTGCCGAAAACGGTGGTGAGGCGATGGAAGTCGCCCAGTGTCAGCAGGCACCCAACGAGCGCTCGCAGCTCGCGACCTATGCCCGACAGTACGGCCTGCTTGGCTCACAGGGTTCTGATTTCCATCAGCCCTGCGCCTGGATCGAACTGGGGCGCAAGCTCTGGCTGCCCGCTGGCGTTGAGCCGGTCTGGCAGCTCTGGGAACAGCCGCAGCAAATTGAAGAGAGGGAAGTATGAGTCAGTTTTTCTATATCCATCCGGATAACCCGCAGCCACGCCTGATTAACCAGGCCGTGGAGATCGTCCGCAAAGGCGGCGTGATTGTCTACCCGACCGATTCCGGCTACGCGCTGGGCTGCAAAATTGAAGATAAAGGGGCGATGGAACGCATTTGCCGCATTCGCCAGTTGCCGGACGGCCATAACTTTACCCTGATGTGCCGCGATCTCTCTGAGCTGTCCACCTATGCTTATGTGGATAACGTGGCGTTTCGCCTGATTAAGAACAACACGCCGGGCAACTACACCTTCATCCTGAAAGGAACGAAAGAGGTGCCGCGCCGTCTGCTGCAGGAAAAACGCAAGACTATCGGCATGCGCGTGCCGTCGAACCCGATTGCGCAGGCGCTGCTGGAAACCCTCGGTGAACCGATGCTGTCTACCTCGCTGATGCTGCCCGGCAGCGAGTTTACCGAGTCCGATCCGGAAGAGATCAAAGATCGTCTGGAGAAGGTGGTCGAGCTGATTATTCACGGCGGTTATCTCGGCCAGCAGCCGACCACCGTGGTCGACTTAACCGAAGATGCACCGGAAGTGATTCGTGAAGGCGTGGGCGATGTAAAGCCTTTCTTGTAATGGTATAAGCAGATATACTACGCGGCCATCAAAGCAGGGCTCGGCCCTCTTTTGACCTGATTCGACGCCTGTGAAGGCGACACCTGAGGAAGCTCAATGAGCGAGAAGTTACAGAAAGTGCTGGCGCGTGCCGGCCACGGTTCACGCCGTGAAATCGAAGCCATTATTGAAGCGGGCCGCGTGAGTGTGGACGGTAAAATCGCCACGCTGGGTGACCGCGTAGAAATCGTACCGGGGCTGAAGATCCGTATCGACGGTCATCTTATCTCCGTGAAAGAGTCTGCTGAGCAGATCTGCCGCGTGCTGGCTTATTATAAGCCGGAAGGCGAGCTGTGTACCCGCAATGACCCGGAAGGTCGCCCGACGGTGTTTGACCGTCTGCCTAAACTGCGTGGCGCTCGCTGGATTGCCGTTGGTCGTCTGGACGTGAATACCTGCGGTCTGCTGCTGTTTACTACCGATGGTGAACTGGCAAACCGTCTGATGCACCCAAGCCGTGAAGTGGAACGTGAATACGCCGTGCGCGTGTTCGGTCAGGTTGATGAGAATAAACTGCGCGACCTGTCGCGTGGCGTTCAGCTGGAAGACGGTCCTGCGGCGTTCAAAACCATCAAATTTACCGGTGGGGAAGGCATCAACCAGTGGTACAACGTGACCCTGACCGAAGGCCGCAACCGCGAGGTGCGTCGTCTCTGGGAAGCGGTAGGCGTGCAGGTTAGCCGCCTGATCCGTGTCCGTTACGGCGACATCCTGCTGCCAAAAGGCCTGCCGCGTGGGGGTTATACCGAACTGGATCTGACCCAGACCAACTACCTTCGCGAGCTGGTCGGCCTGACGCCGGAAACCACCTTTAAAGTGGCGGTGGAAAAAGATCGTCGCCGCATGAAGGCGAACCAGATTCGCCGTGCGGTGAAGCGTCACAGCCAGGTGAGCAGCAACCGCCGCTCTGGCAGCCGTAATAACAACGGTTAATGTAAAAGCCCGGTGAAGACACCGGGCTTTTTTCTTTAGTAATCAATCCCCAACTGCGCTTTGATGCCCGCATCAAACGCATGTTTAACCGGACGCAGCTCGCTGACGGTATCTGCCAGTTCCAGAATATCCCGATGACACCCGCGGCCCGTAATGATAACTGTCTGATGGGCGGGACGGTTTTTCAGTGCGTCCAGCACGGCTGCCAGCGGCAGGTAGTCGTAGGCGACCATATAGGTGATCTCATCCAGCAGAACCATATTCAGCGAGGGATCGGCCAGCATTCTTTTGGCGTGCTCCCAGACGGCCAGACAGGCTGCGGTATCGGTTTCGCGGTTCTGGGTGTCCCACGTGAACCCGGTCGCCATCACCTGAAACTCAACGCCGTGAGGCTCAAGCAAATTACGCTCGCCGTTAGGCCACTCACCTTTAATAAACTGGATAACGCCGACCTTCTGCCCGTGGCCGACGGCGCGTGTCGCCGTGCCGAATGCGGCCGTGGTTTTCCCTTTACCGTTGCCGGTAAAGACGATGACGATCCCGCGCTCATCCTGAGCGGCCGCGACGCGCGCATCAACCTGTTCCTTCAGACGCTGCTGGCGCTGCTGATGACGTTCTTCACTCATTGCGAGATTCCTGGTTTACGGCCCGGCTGGGCGTCAAAGGTCATCCCGGTTTTGCGGCGGCTGTCGTCGCCCATCAGCCAGAGATAGAGCGGCATAATGTCTGCCGGCGTTTTCAGCTTCTGCGGATCTTCCGTTGGGAAGGCGCTGGCGCGCATTTTTGTGCGCGTACCGCCCGGGTTAATGCAGTTTACGCGCAGATGGCGGCTTTGGTACTCCTCTGCCAGCACCTGCATCATGCCTTCGGTTGCGAATTTTGATACGGCATAGGCACCCCAGTTTGCGCGCCCCTCACGGCCTACGCTGGAGGAGGTGAACACCAGTGAACCCGAATCCGATTTGAGTAATAAAGGAAGGAGTGCCTGGGTCAGGAAAAACGTCCCGTTGACGTTGACCTGCATGACCTCCTGCCAGATCTCGGGATCCTGTTCATCCATCGGGCGAACTTCGCCAAGCAAGCCGGCATTATGCAGTACGCCGTCCAGGCGCGGGTAATGGGTGCTGATGCGGTGAGCAAGCTCCTGACATGACGCGGGCGTGCAGGTGAGCAGATCGAGCGTGTACCAGCGAGCAGGAATCCCCCCTGCGGCTTCAATCTCCTGCGCCACCCCTTTAAGTTTTTCTTCGTTGCGGCCGGTCAGGATGACGCTCGCGCCATACTCAGCGTAGGTCAGCGCCGCTTCACGGCCAATCCCGTCGCTGGCCCCAGTGACAAGAATGATGCGGTTCTGCAGCAGATTTTTTTGCGGTTGATAATGCAAGGTGACTCCTCGGCGCACGGTGACTTAAACACGCCTTCTTTTGTGACTTTTCGGCTTTATGCCCGAATTCGCCTGATAATTCAATCAGTCTACAGGACGCATTGCTGTAAAATTAACAATTTGCAAATATTTAAACGCCAGACCGGGGATTCCTGAAGGCGCCTCGCAGAGGTAGTGTCACGAGCGAGACGCATGGGCAGGGGGTGTTGTACACTGCCGTGAAAGATTCGTGGTTAAATCAAGGTGGAACGCGTGGAATTACTTTCTCAATATGGGTTGTTTTTGGCGAAAATCGCGACGGTGGTGATTGCCATTGCGGTGGTTGCCGTTCTGATTGTCAACCTGACGCAGCGCAAGCGTCAGCGTGGGGAGTTACGCATCACCCGCCTGAGCGAGCAGTATAAAGAGATGCAGGAAGAGATGTCTCTGGCCCTGCTTGATAGTCATCAACAGAAGCTGTGGCTCAAAGCGCAGAAGAAAAAGCATAAGCAGGAAGCCAAAGCGGCAAAGGCAAAGGCGAAGCTCAATACGCCACAGGATAAGGTCACGCCACGGGTTTACGTGCTCGATTTTAAAGGCAGCATGGATGCGCATGAAGTCGCGTCTTTGCGCGAAGAGGTCACTGCCGTGCTGGCCGTGGCGACGCCGCAGGATCAGGTCGTTGTACGCCTTGAAAGCCCGGGGGGCGTGGTGCACGGCTACGGCCTGGCGGCCTCTCAGCTGCAGCGCCTGCGTGAAAAACAGATCCCGCTTACCGTGGCCGTAGATAAAGTGGCGGCGAGTGGTGGCTACATGATGGCCTGCGTGGCGGACAAAATTGTGGCCGCACCGTTCTCGATTATTGGCTCGATCGGCGTGGTCGCACAGATCCCGAACTTTAACCGCTTCCTGAAAAATAAAGAGATTGATATCGAGCTTCACACCGCGGGTCAGTACAAACGTACCCTGACGCTGCTGGGGGAAAACACGGAAGAAGGGCGCCAAAAATTCCGTGAGGATCTCAACGAAACGCATCATCTCTTTAAAGACTTTGTGCACCGTATGCGCCCGACGCTGGACATTGAGCAGGTCGCAACGGGTGAGCACTGGTACGGCGTTCAGGCGCAGGAGAAAGGGCTGGTGGATGAAGTCGGAACCAGCGACGATCTGCTGCTCAACCTGATGGAAGGCCGGGAACTGGTGGGCGTCCGCTTTGCTCAGCGCAAGCGACTCCTTGACCGCTTTACCAACAGTGCGGCAGAAAGCGCGGACCGCCTGCTGCTCCGCTGGCTACAGCGGGGACAAAAACCACTGCTGTAAACAAAAACGCGAGGCTTATGCCTCGCGTTTTGCGTTAATCGACCAGGTGATATTTCTCGGAAAGCGTATGTGCCAGGTATTTAAACATGTTAAACACGGCGGTGCTTTTCGGGGTCGGTAAGCCCTGTTCATCAAGGAAGTATTCGCCGCTGAAAACCAGCACGCCATTACGCTGCTCAACGCCGGTGGCTTCAATGCCTGCCAGCGTATCTTCATGGTCACGAATAAGCTTGTTTGCTTCGATAAGCAGAGAGGCTCGGTCAATAGGTTGGGTCGTATTCTGCATAATCCACTCCTTAAACAGTGACAATAGTCTACGCCGAGGGCGCTTTGGGGGCAAATTTTCCCTGTAATGTGAGGGGATAAGGTGCAGGGGCCTGGCTGGCAGGATTTGCTTTTGCATGCTAATAAAGTTGCGTAACGAATTTTATCAGGTAGAGTGTGCGCTTTCGTCATTCTGGCAACAGAATTGCTTGACATTCGACCGGGAATTCGTCACGAATTACACGAGATGTGAGAAAAATACCCGAGAACTCAATCACCTGGGCGTCTTTTCTTTAACGCCCGGTAAGACAAAGGGGTTGATATCTCCTGACGCAGTCGCAATATCATTGGCTCGTCGTCAGCGGAAGGGAAATCAACGTGCGGCGTATTCCTGGAAGAATTAAATTAGGTAAAGGTGAATATGGGTAAAGCTCTCGTCATCGTTGAGTCCCCGGCAAAAGCCAAAACGATCAATAAGTATCTGGGTAATGACTACGTGGTTAAGTCCAGCGTTGGTCATATCCGCGATTTGCCGACCAGTGGCTCAGCCAGCAAAAAGAGCGCAGACTCTACCTCCACCAAAGGGGCTAAAAAGCCTAAAAAGGATGAACGTAGCGCGCTTGTCAACCGCATGGGTGTTAACCCATGGCATAACTGGGATGCACAATATGAAGTGCTTCCAGGGAAAGAAAAAGTCGTTAACGAGCTGAAGCAGCTGGCTGAAAAAGCAGACCACATCTATCTCGCAACCGACCTTGACCGCGAAGGGGAAGCCATTGCGTGGCACCTGCGGGAAGTGATCGGGGGTGATGACAAACGCTACAGCCGCGTAGTGTTTAACGAAATTACGAAGAATGCGATTCGTCAGGCGTTTGAGAAGCCGGGCGAGCTAAACATCGACCGTGTTAACGCCCAGCAGGCGCGTCGCTTTATGGACCGCGTTGTGGGCTACATGGTTTCTCCACTGCTGTGGAAAAAGATTGCCCGTGGCCTGTCCGCAGGTCGTGTGCAATCCGTCGCCGTGCGTCTGGTCGTTGAGCGCGAGCGCGAAATTAAAGCCTTCGTGCCGGAAGAGTTCTGGGAAGTCGATGCCAGTGTGACCACGCCGGGTGGTGACGCTCTGCCGCTGCAGGTAAGCCACCAGAACGATAAGCCTTTCCGTCCGGAAAACCGCGACCAGACCATGGCCGCCGTGGCGCTGCTGGAAAAGGCACGCTATCAGGTGCTGGAACGTGAAGACAAACCGACCAGCAGCAAGCCTGGTGCGCCCTTTATCACCTCCACCCTGCAACAGGCGGCCAGTACCCGTCTGGGTTACGGCGTGAAGAAGACCATGATGATGGCCCAGCGCTTGTATGAAGCGGGTTACATCACCTACATGCGTACCGACTCAACCAACCTGAGTCAGGACGCGGTCAACATGGTGCGTGGCTACATCAGCGACAACTTCGGTAAGAAATACCTGCCGGAAAGCGCTAACCAGTTCGCCAGCAAAGAGAATTCTCAGGAAGCGCACGAAGCGATTCGTCCTTCTGACGTCTCTGTGCTGGCTGAATCGCTGAAAGATATGGAAGCCGACGCGCAGAAGCTGTATCAGCTGATCTGGCGTCAGTTCGTGGCGTGCCAGATGACCCCGGCCCAGTACGACTCCACCACGCTGACCGTTGGCGCGGGTGATTTCCGTCTCAAGGCGCGCGGTCGTATTCTGCGTTTCGACGGCTGGACAAAAGTGATGCCTGCGCTGCGTAAAGGTGATGAAGACCGAACGCTGCCAGCGGTGAACAAAGGTGATGAACTGTCTCTGGTTGAGCTGATCCCGGCTCAGCACTTCACCAAGCCACCGGCACGCTTCAGTGAAGCATCTCTGGTAAAAGAGCTGGAAAAACGCGGTATTGGCCGTCCGTCGACCTACGCGTCAATTATCTCGACGATTCAGGATCGCGGTTACGTCCGTGTTGAAAACCGTCGTTTCTATGCGGAAAAAATGGGTGAGATCGTCACCGATCGTCTGGAAGCCAACTTCCGCGAGCTGATGAACTACGATTTCACCGCGCAAATGGAAGACAGTCTCGACCAGGTTGCCAGCCACCAGGCGGAATGGAAAAAGGTCCTCGACAGCTTCTTCAGCGACTTCACCGACCAGCTTGAAAAGGCGGAGAAAGACCCTGAAGAGGGCGGCATGCTGCCTAATCAGATGGTACTGACCAGCATCGACTGCCCAACCTGTGGCCGCAAGATGGGAATCCGTACTGCCACCACGGGCGTGTTCCTGGGCTGCTCCGGCTATGCGCTGTCGCCAAAAGAGCGCTGCAAAACCACCATCAACCTGGTGCCGGAGAACGAAGTTCTCAACGTGCTGGAAGGTGACGATGCGGAAACGAACGCTCTGCGTGCCAAGCGCCGCTGCAAAAAATGCGGCACGGCAATGGACAGCTACCTGATCGATCCAAAACGCAAGCTGCACGTGTGCGGTAATAACCCAACGTGTGACGGGTATGAGATTGAAGAGGGCGAGTTCCGCATTAAAGGCTATGACGGCCCGATTGTGGAGTGCGAGAAGTGTGGTTCTGAAATGCACCTGAAAATGGGACGTTTCGGTAAGTACATGGCCTGCACCAACGACGAATGTAAAAACACGCGCAAAATTCTGCGTAACGGTGAAGTGGCCCCGCCGAAGGAAGATCCGGTTCCGCTGCCAGAATTGCCGTGTGAGAAATCCGACGCGTACTTCGTGCTGCGTGACGGCGCGGCAGGTGTCTTCCTGGCCGCCAACACCTTCCCGAAATCGCGCGAAACCCGCGCGCCGCTGGTGGAAGAGCTATATCGCTTCCGCGATCGTCTGCCGGAGAAACTGCGTTATCTGGCCGATGCGCCGCAGCAGGATCCGGAAGGCAACAAAACCGTGGTGCGTTTTAGCCGTAAAACTAAGCAGCAGTATGTTGCGGCAGAGAAAGAGGGTAAAGCGACCGGATGGTCAGCCTTCTTTGTCGATGGCAAATGGGTTGAAGGCAAGAAATAATCTTTCCTAACCGTAACTTACCTGTAAAAGGGCCGGATTTCCGGCCCTTTTTTATTACCTTGTTATTATTTTTTGTTCCGTACTATACAGTCAGGCTATAAATGATATAGTGGTTATAGTTAACCTGTTTCTTATTATTAAATCGTCTTAAGCGATTGACCGCATGCGCTAAATCGGATGGTCTGGCATGAAATTACAGCAGCTTCGTTATATCGTTGAGGTGGTGAATCATAACCTTAACGTCTCTTCTACCGCCGAGGGGTTGTATACCTCGCAACCGGGCATCAGCAAACAAGTTCGTATGCTGGAGGATGAGTTAGGCATTCAGATCTTCGCCCGCAGCGGTAAGCATCTCACTCAGGTGACGCCTGCAGGGCAGGAAATCATCCGCATTGCGCGGGAAGTCCTCTCCAAAGTCGATGCGATTAAGTCTGTGGCGGGGGAGCATACCTGGCCGGATAAAGGCTCGCTGTATATTGCCACGACGCATACTCAGGCGCGCTATGCGCTGCCCGGCGTTATCAAAGGCTTTATCGAGCGTTATCCTCGCGTCTCGTTGCATATGCACCAGGGCTCGCCAACGCAAATCGCTGAAGCCGTCTCTAAAGGGAATGCAGACTTTGCCATCGCCACCGAAGCGCTTCACCTGTATGACGATCTGGTGATGCTCCCGTGCTACCACTGGAACCGCTCTATTGTGGTGACCCCCGATCACCCCCTGGCGGGTAAAGGGTCGGTCACTATCGAAGAGCTGGCCCAGTATCCTCTGGTGACCTATACGTTTGGCTTTACTGGCCGGTCCGAGCTTGATACGGCATTTAACCGAGCAGGGTTAACGCCGCGCATTGTCTTTACCGCGACCGATGCCGACGTGATTAAGACCTATGTCCGGCTTGGATTGGGCGTGGGCGTCATCGCCAGCATGGCGGTCGATCCGGTGTCAGACCCTGACCTGGTGCGTCTTGATGCGCACGACGTTTTCAGCCATAGCACCACAAAAATTGGTTTCCGCCGCAGCACCTTCCTGCGCAGCTATATGTATGATTTTATTCAGCGCTTTGCCCCTCATTTAACGCGTGACGTGGTGGATACCGCCGTGGCATTACGCTCAAATGAAGATATTGAAGAGATGTTTAAAGACATCAAACTCCCCGAAAAATAATCACAACCGGTATCTTTCCCCCAGGGAAAGATACCGAAATAACGCCTCAAAGCTAAATTAGAATTATCATCATCTGCTTTCCCTGCCATATAATGTCATTAGCCATTTGCTTTGTAAGGTTTTAATGTCGTGAATCGGCGACAAAAGTAGAAACTAATTTACGCCTCCGCAAATTTTTCTTTTCAATAATTTATTTCTGGTCAAAAGATTGAATATTTCATACCTCCCGGTGCGTAAATTCACTGGCTTTTCGGCTAAAGTTTCTTTAGGATTTATCTCAACAGATGATTAATTGTACCAATTGTTTGGTCCTAAATGATAAGCGATGTCGATTGTATGAGGTTAGCAATGCCTTCAGGAAGTGAAGAACCGCAAAGGGATCCTGCGCTCAAGCGTAAAGCCTGGCTGGCGGTCTTTCTCGTCTCCGCCTTGTTTTGGGTGGCTGTTGCTCTCCTGGCCTGGAGATATTGGGGTTAAATATGGCAGTGACGGTACGTACCGCTTCGGTAAAACAGATGTGTCAGCATCGTGACAACGGCCACAGAGGGCGTAAAGCACCTGCAACTGTTGTACCTGCGTCCTGGAAACTGACGCCGCAGCAGCAAGCGTTTATTGATGTGTTCGCAGAAGACGAACCCAAAAAACAATAATTTAGTTTATTGCGTAATGATGCAAATAGTCTGAATATCGACTCTGCACTTTTGTACTCTTTAATAAATACACATCAGCAATATAGCACTGAGGAACAACCTCGGAATTTTTATAAATAATGCCTGGTGTCCCTATGATGAATAACATGACGTCTCACAAATACTGGTCGTGGATCGGCGTTTTTACCGTGTCGATTCTGTTCTGGAGTCAGCTCATCTGGCTGGCGCTCCACTAAATTGTAAAACCTCGCTACGGCGGGGTTTTTTGTTTCCCCCTTGTGGACCAATCCGAAATTTATCAATTTGGGTTGTTATCAAAACGTTACGACATCTTTGTGTTATCTTTAATTACAGCCCTGATGATTGTCGGGACATCTCTGTGATTAAGGAGGAGCTTATGTCGTTAACCCTACGCGAAGCCAGTAAGGACACGTTACAGGCAGAAAATAAAACCTGGCACTACTACAGCCTGCCGCTGGCTGCCAGAACGCTTGGGGACATTTCGCGTTTACCCAAGTCCTTGAAAGTTTTACTTGAAAATCTCTTGCGCTGGCAGGACGGTGAATCCGTCACGCTCGATGATATCCAGGCGCTGGCAGGGTGGCTTGAGAAGGCCCATGCCGACAGAGAAATCGCCTACCGCCCGGCAAGGGTGCTGATGCAGGACTTTACCGGTGTTCCGGCCGTGGTTGATTTAGCCGCGATGCGCGAAGCCGTGAAGCGTCTCGGCGGAGATACGGCAAAGGTTAACCCGCTTTCCCCCGTTGACCTCGTCATTGACCACTCCGTGACCGTTGACCACTTCGGTGATGACGATGCCTTTGGTGAAAACGTTCGTCTCGAGATGGAGCGTAACCACGAGCGCTACGTCTTCCTGAAGTGGGGACAGCAGGCGTTCAGCCGGTTTAGCGTGGTCCCGCCAGGCACCGGCATTTGTCACCAGGTAAACCTTGAATATCTGGGTAAAGCCGTCTGGAGCGAATTGCAGGATAAAGAGTGGGTCGCCTATCCGGACACGCTGGTGGGTACGGACTCCCATACCACCATGATCAACGGTCTGGGGGTACTGGGGTGGGGCGTCGGCGGTATTGAAGCGGAAGCCGCCATGCTCGGCCAGCCGGTATCCATGCTTATTCCGGATGTGGTGGGCTTCAAGCTCACCGGAAAACTGTCTGAAGGCATTACCGCCACCGACCTGGTGCTGACCGTCACCCAGATGCTGCGCAAGCATGGTGTGGTAGGCAAGTTTGTCGAATTCTACGGTGACGGACTGGATTCACTGCCGCTGGCCGACCGCGCCACCATTGCCAATATGGCGCCGGAATACGGTGCCACCTGCGGCTTTTTCCCCATTGACGACGTCACGCTGGAGTACATGCGCCTAAGCGGCCGCAGCGAAGAGCAGGTCGCGCTGGTGGAAGCGTACACCAAAGCGCAGGGCATGTGGCGCAATCCGGGCGATGAGCCTGTTTTCACCAGCACGCTTGAACTCGATATGGGAAGCGTCGAAGCGAGCCTCGCGGGGCCGAAACGCCCGCAGGACAGGGTTGCGCTGACCGACGTGCCGAAAGCGTTTGCCGACAGCAATGCCCTTGAAGTGAACGTGGCGCAGAAAGACCATCGTCCCGTCGACTATGTTCTGAACGGACATCAGTATCAGCTTCCGGACGGCGCGGTTGTGATTGCCGCGATTACTTCCTGCACCAACACGTCCAACCCCAGCGTATTAATGGCGGCCGGTCTGCTGGCTAAGAAAGCGGTAGAGCTTGGACTAAAACCTCAACCGTGGGTTAAGGCCTCGCTGGCACCGGGCTCCAAAGTGGTGTCGGATTACCTGGCTCAGGCCAAACTGACGCCGTACCTGGACGAGCTGGGCTTTAACCTCGTGGGCTACGGCTGTACGACCTGTATTGGTAATTCCGGGCCTCTGCCTGAACCTATCGAAACGGCGATCAAGCAGGGTGACCTGACGGTCGGCGCCGTACTGTCCGGTAACCGAAACTTTGAAGGGCGCATTCACCCGCTGGTGAAAACCAACTGGCTTGCTTCGCCGCCGCTAGTGGTGGCTTATGCCCTGGCCGGGAACATGAATATCAACCTGGTGACCGATCCGATTGGTCACGATCGTAAGAATGATCCTGTCTATCTGAAAGATATCTGGCCTTCTTCACGTGAAATCGCGCTGGCCGTTGAGAAGGTTTCTACCGAGATGTTCCGCAAAGAGTACGCGGAGGTCTTTGAAGGCACGCCGGAATGGAAAGCCATCAACGTTGCAGGTTCGGATACCTATGGCTGGCAGGATGACTCGACCTATATTCGTCTGTCGCCGTTTTTTGATGAGATGCAGGCCGAGCCGGCGCCGCTTAAGGATATTCACGGCGCGCGTATCCTGGCCATGCTGGGGGATTCCGTCACGACGGATCATATCTCTCCGGCGGGGAGCATCAAAGCCGATAGCCCGGCAGGCCGCTATCTGCAAAGCCGGGGTGTCGAACGCCGCGATTTTAACTCTTACGGCTCGCGCCGCGGTAACCATGAAGTCATGATGCGCGGGACCTTTGCCAACATCCGCATTCGTAACGAAATGGTGCCGGGCGTGGAAGGGGGCATGACGCGCCATCTGCCGGGGACGGAAGTCGTGTCGATTTATGATGCGGCGGTCAAATACCAACAGGAAGGGACGCCGCTGGCGGTGATTGCCGGGAAAGAGTACGGTTCCGGCTCCAGCCGCGACTGGGCGGCGAAAGGCCCGCGCCTGCTTGGCGTTCGGGTGGTCATCGCCGAATCGTTCGAACGTATTCACCGTTCGAATCTGATCGGCATGGGGATCCTGCCGCTTGAGTTCCCGCAGGGCGTGACGCGTAAAACGCTGGGCCTGACCGGGGAAGAGCAGATTGATATTAGCGGCCTGCAAAACCTGCAGCCGGGTAAAACGGTGCCGGTAACGTTAACGCGGGCAGACGGGAAAACCGAGGTGCTGGATTGTCGGTGCCGTATTGATACGGCAACCGAGCTGACCTACTACCAGAACGACGGCATTTTACATTACGTGATTCGTAAGATGCTGGATTGATGAAACGAGCCCGGCACGCGTGCCGGGCTTTTTATATCACTCTTTCAGCAGATGGCCCATTTTGGCAGCTTTGGTATCAAGATAGTGGGCGTTTTTCGGGTTACGGCCGACAATCAGCGGTACACGTTCAACGATGTTGATCCCGGCTTCGGTCAGGATTTCCACTTTTTTCGGGTTATTGGTCAGCAGACGAACTTCGTCTACGCCCAGCAGCTTGAACATATCGGCGCATAAGGTGAAGTCACGTTCGTCAGCGGCAAAACCGAGCTGATGGTTGGCTTCAACCGTATCGTAGCCCTGGTCCTGAAGCGCGTAGGCGCGAATTTTATTCAGCAAACCAATATTACGCCCTTCCTGACGGTGATAAAGCAGCACGCCGCGGCCTTCTTCAGCAATATGAGAAAGGGCCGCTTCCAGCTGGAAACCGCAATCACAGCGCAGGCTGAACAGCGCGTCGCCGGTGAGACACTCTGAATGGACGCGGGACAGCACCGGCGTCTGCCCTGAAATGTCGCCATATACCAGTGCGACATGATCCTGTCCGGTTGCCAGTTCTTCAAAACCCACCATCAGGAAATCGCCCCATGGGGTTGGCAGTTTGGCTTCTGCCACACGTTTAAGCTGCATGTGATTCTCCAGAGTAGGCTGACACGTTTCGTGCCTGTGCCCTGTTTTGCTTTCTGTATCAGTTTATTTTGCCACAAGCTCAGCAGGTTCGCCTAATGGGCACCATGCGATATGACCGTTAAAAGCACGATCCGACATCTCCACCCAGCGAACAAATTTCAGTTATGATTGTGACGCTTAGCAAAAAGGAGAAGACATGCATTCAATCGCCAGACGTACGGCAGCAGGTGCGGCCATTTTACTGATTATGCCTTTGGCCGTATGGCTTTCAGGGTGGATGTGGCAGCCCGGGCAGAACGCCACGTGGCTGAAAACGTTATACTGGATTACGGAAACGGTCACCCAGCCCTGGGGAATTATCACCCACGTCCTCCTGTGCGCCTGGTTTCTGTGGTGCCTGCGCTTTCGTCTGCGCGCGGCACTAATGCTCTTTGCGATCCTCGGCGGCGCTATCCTTATCGGTCAGGGCGTAAAATCCTGGGTGAAAGATCGCGTTCAGGAGCCGCGTCCTTTTGTCGTCTGGCTGGAAAAAACGCACCATGTTCCGGTGGATGAGTTCTACACTTTAAAGCGTAAAGATCGTGGCGCACTGGTGAAAGAACAGCTTGCGGAACAGCAGGATATCCCGAAATTCTTGCGTAAACACTGGCAGAAAGAGACCGGGTTCGCGTTTCCCTCCGGCCACACCATGTTTGCGGCCAGCTGGGCGCTGCTGGGGGTTGGGCTGCTTTGGCCTAGACGTCGAACGGTCACCATCGTGATTTTACTGGTCTGGGCGACGGGAGTGATGGGCAGCCGCTTACTGCTGGGGATGCACTGGCCACGGGACCTGGTCGTCGCCACGCTCATCTCGTGGATGCTGGTTATGCTGGCGACCTGGCTGGCTGAACGATTCTGCGGCCCGCTAACGCCACCGCCGGAAGAGAAAGAAGAAATAGCCGAAAGGGACCAAACGGACGCCTGAAGGTTGATATTGCGCATTTTGCCCATAGATCCATGACTGGCGCGTCACTTTTTCCATTTCGCGCCCGTCACTAAAATGGTAGTTTATAAGGCTGATTGCGGTAAGTTGAACATACTTTATTCGCTTGAACCACATAACGGGAAGTAATGTGAAATATTTACTCATTTTCTTACTGGTATTGGCGATTTTTGTCATTTCAGTCACATTGGGTGCACAAAACGATCAGCAGGTGACGTTTAACTATCTGCTGGCTCAGGGCGAGTATCGCGTGTCGAGCCTGCTCGCGGTCTTATTTGCTGCAGGCTTTGCCATTGGCTGGCTGGTTTGCGGTTTGTTCTGGTTAAAAGTCCGTGTTTCGCTTGCGCGCGCTGAACGTAAAATCAAACGACTCGAACATCACATTGCGCCTGCGTCCGACATGCCGGAAAGCTCTGGCGTGCCGGTCGTTAAGGAATAATCGACGATGCTGGAGTTGTTGTTTCTGCTTTTGCCTGTCGCCGCAGCCTATGGCTGGTATATGGGCCGCAGAAGTGCGCAACAAACAAAACAGGATGAGGCCAACCGGCTCTCCCGCGACTACGTTGCGGGGGTGAACTTCCTCCTGAGCAATCAGCAGGACAAAGCGGTGGACCTGTTCCTCGACATGCTGAAAGAGGATACGGGGACCGTTGAAGCGCATCTTACCCTGGGTAACCTGTTCCGCTCGCGCGGCGAGGTTGACCGCGCCATCCGTATCCACCAGACCCTGATGGAAAGCGCGTCTCTGACTTACGAACAGCGTCTCCTGGCGGTACAACAGCTGGGCCGAGACTATATGGCCGCGGGGCTGTACGATCGCGCTGAAGATATGTTCACCCAGCTGGTAGATGAAACGGATTTCCGCATTGGCGCGCTGCAGCAGTTGCTGCAGATTTACCAGGCCACCAGCGACTGGCAGAAAGCCATTGATACGGCTGAACGTCTGGTGAAGCTGGGTAAAGATAAGCAGCGCGTTGAGATCGCCCATTTCTACTGTGAGCTTGCCCTTCAGCAGATGGGCAATGACGACATGGACAATGCCATGGCGTTGCTGAAGAAAGGTGCCGCCGCGGACCGCAACAGCGCCCGTATCTCCATCATGATGGGGCGCGTTTTTATGGCGAATGGCGACTACGCTAAAGCCGTTGAAAGCCTGCTGCGGGTTATCGACCAGGACAAAGAGCTGGTCAGTGAAACGCTGGAAATGCTGCAAACCTGCTATCAACAGCTGGACAAGCGGGAAGAGTGGGTGGCATTTCTGCGTCGCTGCGTGGAAGAGAATACCGGCGCAACCGCGGAACTGATGCTTGCTGACGTTGTTGAGCAGTATGAGGGGGGCGACACCGCGCAGGTCTATATCACCCGACAGCTTCAGCGTCATCCGACCATGCGGGTCTTCCATAAGCTGATGGATTACCACCTGAACGACGCGGAAGAAGGGCGCGCGAAAGAGAGCCTGATGGTGCTTCGCGACATGGTTGGCGAGCAGGTGCGCAGCAAACCGCGCTACCGTTGCCAGAAGTGTGGTTTTACCGCCTACACGCTCTACTGGCATTGTCCGTCCTGCCGGGCCTGGTCCACCATCAAGCCCATCCGCGGCCTGGACGGGCAGTAATTTTTTTAAAAGCCTTCATTTTAGTTACAACATACTGATGGTATTTAACGCTTTCTGAGCACCGTGCGGTTTGCCAGCCTGGCAGGTAGATAAATGGATTCTGTCAATTTGCGGCGTCGGCAGGTAGAATGCTGGCCGTTTATCTGTTCCGCGCCGCTGCGCGCCCATAGACGAAAAGGGCTGGTCATGACGTCTGTTACATCCTCCACTTCCCGCGTAATTACGGATTCTCCTGTTGTTGTTGCGCTTGATTACAATAAGCGTGACGCTGCACTGGCGTTTGTCGACGGTATCGACCCTCGCGATTGCCGCCTGAAAGTTGGCAAAGAGATGTTCACGCTGTTTGGACCGCAAATCGTTCGCGATCTGCAACAGCGCGGCTTTGACGTTTTCCTCGACCTCAAATTCCATGATATTCCGAACACCACGGCCCACGCCGTTGCTGCAGCCGCCGAGCTGGGCGTATGGATGGTCAACGTCCATGCGTCGGGTGGGGCAAGAATGATGACCGCTGCCCGTGAGGCGCTCCTGCCGTTCGGTAACGACGCGCCGCTGCTTATCGCCGTCACCGTGCTGACCAGTATGGACGAAAATGATTTACGCGACCTTGGCGTGACGTTGTCACCTGCGGAACATGCCGAACGTCTCGCGCGTCTGACGCAGCAGTGCGGCCTGGATGGCGTAGTCTGCTCCGCGCAGGAAGCGGTACGTTTCAAATCAGCGCTGGGCCAGGATTTTAAACTCGTTACGCCGGGGATCCGTCCTGCGGGCAGCGACGTGGGCGATCAGCGTCGCATCATGACGCCTGAGCAGGCGCTGGCGGCGGGCGTTGACTATATGGTCATTGGACGTCCGGTGACGCAGTCTGCAAACCCGGCAGAGACGCTTAAGGCTATCAACGCATCGCTGAAAAAGGGGGCGTAATGACCGATTCCAACAGCCGTCTGGTCTACTCAACCGAGAGCGGGCGTATCGACGAACCGAAAACGAAAGTGGAACGTCCTAAGGGGGACGGTATCGTGCGCATTCAGCGTCAGACCAGCGGACGTAAGGGGAAAGGGGTCTGCCTTATTTCCGGTATTGATGTGGATGATGCTGAACTGACAAAGCTGGCTGCCGAGCTGAAAAAGAAATGTGGATGCGGCGGGGCCGTGAAGGACGGCATTATCGAAATCCAGGGTGATAAACGTGATTTAATTAAATCACTGCTCGAAGCCAAAGGCATGAAAGTCAAACTGGCAGGCGGCTAAAATAAATGAGCCACGGCAAATGCCGTGGCTCGTGTTATATACGTGCGTATGTCAGACCTGAAATGCGTTTAAATATCGCAATATCGAGGAAGGCTTAGATAATAGTTATTTGCCAACCTGGTGACCGATAATACCACCGACAGCAGCGCCACCTAATGTACCCAGCGTACTACCATCCGTTAATACTGCACCACCGAGAGCACCGGCACCGGCACCAATCGCGGTGTTACGGTCACGTTTAGACCAGTTAGAGCATGCGCTCAGGGACATAGCGACAGTGATTGCCAGAACAGCGGCGGCTAATTTTTTGCTGGTTAAGGTCATAATACTTTCTCCTGAATTATCGATTCACGGAAAGATGTACACGTTAAGTATAGACTAAACGAATACTTAATTCTTTTCCCCGTGAAAGCTGGTCGCGCAGGCGTTACTTTATCACGCAGGTGATAGTCACTTCCTGTTATATCGCTAATAGTAATTTTACGACTTTAGGGCAGGTTAAACAGGTAAAAACTCTTAAAGCAGGGTTAAGAATCATCTCAGAGAAAGACGTGTGCGCCCGAAATACGGGCGCGGAGGGAAATCAGGCGCTGGCTTTAATAATATTGACGATCAAACCGCTCTCTTCGAGTTTATTGCGATGCGCTTCGCTCAAACGGTCATCGGTAATCACGCGGCTAAAGCGTGAAGCGGGACCCATCGTGTAAGGGTGAACGGCACCAAATTTAGAGCTGTCGGTGAGCACAATGGCTTCGCACTCTTTTTCCAGTACGGCATTCACCACGTCAGAGCGCATCATATCCCGGCCGGTAAAGCCTGTCTCCGGCTGCCAGCCGTCAATCCCGATAAAGGCCTTACTGAAATGAACCTGCTGGACGTACTGACGGGTCAGCGGGCCAACCATGCTTTCACTTTTTTTCTGATAGATGCCGCCCAGCAGAATCACCTCGCAGCGCGTCTCTTTAAGTAAATGCGCGATATAGCTGCTGACGGTGATGATGGTGACGTCTTTTTGATCGGCAAGCGTTCGCGCCAGAAGGGCATTACTGCTGCCGTTTTCAATAAAGACGGTCTCGCCGTTGTTCACCAGGGACGCAGCAAATTCCGCCAGTTCACGTTTGAGCGCGTAGTTGTTCATCATGCGCGTCTCAACGTCATCACTGTCCAGCGGGACCGCATAGCCGTGCGCGCGACGCAGGTAGCTCTGTTTTTCCAGCAGATTAAGATCCTGACGGATGGTGACTTCAGAAACGCCAGTGGTTTTAGCGAGATCGACTACGCTTACGCGTCCCTGATCGATGACCATCTGCAAAATGAGTTGTTGTCGGGAATTCATAGCATCCATTTAATAAAGCGAAACGAGGTCGGAAACGGTGGGGGTTAAACTTCCCACGGCGCTTTTGGCTGTCTGTTTTCGGGCGCATCGTCAGCGCCATTCTGAGCAAGAAGTTCAGACTTCAGGATCTCAAGATTACGGATAGCAGAGTGATAATCGCCCGCCACCAGGATATCCAGCACGGTATCAATTCGTTGTGCTACAGCTTGTGCGTCAATAGTTGACATAATCTCACCCCAGGCGCGAAAAGTTAATATTTTCAATGATGCAGAAATTGGCTTCAAAAGAGAAGGGAAAAAATGCAATAACCAAATTACATAAACGGAAGTGATAAAATTATTCCCCCTCATGCTGCGGGCTTATTGAGTGGATTAGTCTAAAACTGCGCGCAACGCGCTTTTTTATAAGAGGAATTAGACTATGACAGTTATCAATCAGCCTACCTGCACACTGTTTACCGATACTGAACGGTTCACCCAGCTGTCAGGCTATTACGAGGCAGAGCGACATACAGTCTGGATGATGTTGCGGGCTCAGCCACGTCCTTGCTTCAACCATGCGTTAATAGAGGAGATCATGAACCTTTCATGGCTCGTCCGCCAGTCTGGTTTTGCGGTCGATTTTTGGGTGACCGGATCGCTGGTGCCTGAGATGTACAATGTGGGCGGTGACCTGCAGTTTTTCGTCGAGTGCATTCAGCACGGTCGACGTGAAGCGTTACGGGCCTATGCGCGCGCCTGTGTCGATTGCGTGCATGCGGCCTCCCGGGGGTTTGATACGGGGGCCATCTCGCTGGCCATGGTCGAAGGCAGCGCGTTAGGGGGCGGGTTTGAGGCCGCTCTTGCGCACCATTTCGTTCTGGCGCAG
The DNA here is from genome assembly GCF_049238165.1 of Enterobacter cloacae complex sp. IR5422. Taxonomy (NCBI): domain Bacteria; kingdom Pseudomonadati; phylum Pseudomonadota; class Gammaproteobacteria; order Enterobacterales; family Enterobacteriaceae; genus Enterobacter; species Enterobacter cloacae complex sp. IR5422. The sequence continues at coordinate 49,551 of NZ_JBMKHT010000026.1, forward strand.
CGCGATGCACGTTTAGGTTTTCCCGAGATTGCTTTTAACCTCTTCCCGGGCATGGGGGGATATTCCCTGGTAGCTCGCCGTTCAGGAATGAAGCTGGCGGAGGAACTCATCTACAAGGGGGAATCCCATACGGCGGAATGGTACGAACAGCATGGCCTGGTGGATCTCCTGTTTGAACCCGGACAAAGCTATGTCTCCACACGAACCTTCATCGACACGCTACGGCCAAAACTGAATGGCGTAAGAGCGATGCTGCGCGCCCGTACGCGCGTTCTGCAATTGCCGCGCAGTGAATTGATGGACATCACGGAAGACTGGGTAGACGCGGCTTTCTGCCTGGAACCGAAAGATATCGCCTACATGGAGCGTCTGGTCATGCTGCAAAACCGCCATCACGCGGCGGGCTTGCGTAAAGCCAGTTAATGCTGTTTCCGCGCCTGATATCGTTTTAGCCATCGCTCGAATGCGGCAGCGGGCATCGGCTTAGCAAACAGAAAACCCTGCCGTTCGTTGACGCCGTTCTTGGTCAGAAAGGCGTCTTCTTTTGCATTTTCCACCCCTTCGGCAATCACCTGCAGGTTTAACGCCTGCGCCACCGCGACGATGGCGCGCACCAGAGACTGGGAGATGGACTGCTTATGAATATCCCTGACGAACGATTGATCGAGTTTTATGGCGTCAATAGGGAAGCGGGCCAGCTGAGAAAGGGAGGAGTAGCCGGTACCAAAATCGTCGAGATGAATTTGCGCCCCCAGCCTGCTGAACTGCTGGATCACGGAGAGCGCCAGCTCTTCGTTCTCGATGAGACAGCTTTCGGTTAATTCGACGTCGACCGGGCAGTATTCAAAGTTTAGATCCTTCAGCGCCTGCTTTAAGTCGCTAAAGATAGTCTGGTCGGCCAGCTGACGCGCAGAGACGTTCACGGCCACGCGCAGGTTAATTCCCTTATCGCGCCATTTCGCCACCTGGCGAACCACATCCAGCATCACCCAGCGGCCCAGCGGCACAATCAACCCTGACTCCTCGGCATAAGAGATAAACTCCAGCGGTGGGATCAACCCGCGTTCGGGCGATTGCCAGCGGACCAGCGCTTCCAGGCTTCTGACCTCGCCGCGCCAGGTGATTTTAGGCTGGTAGTGGATCAGGAGCTGGTCGTTATCCAGCGCCTTACGCAGGTTGGTATCCAGCCAGAGATACTCAAACACGCGCTGGTTCATCTCGGGCGAGAAGACGCAGAACTTGCCCCGGCCGTTCTCTTTAGCGGTGTACATGGCGGTATCGGCGTTACGAATGACGCTTTCCCGGTCGTTACCGTGCTGCGGGGCGAGGGCGATGCCCAGGGAACAGCCGGTGTAAATTTCGATCAGGCCGATTCGGAACGGCTGGCGCAGGCGGGTTAAAATGCGCGACGCCATCGCTTCCAGAGAGCCCTGAGAGGTATGGGTGGCCATGACGATAAACTCATCTCCGCCAAGTCGTGCCAGCACCTGTCCCTCATCCAGACAGCTCAAAATGGCGAGCGCCACAGCCTGTAACAGCTGATCGCCAAACATATGCCCGTAAGCGTCGTTGACCTTTTTAAAGTTATCCAGGTCGAGATACACCACGCCAACCTGCGTGTCGCCGCGGTGACTGATGGCGTCAGAGATCAGGTCGTGGATCGCATTGCGGTTTGGTAAGCCGGTGATGGTATCGGTATTGGCCAGCACGCGCAGCCGCTCCTGAGCGCGGCGTTCCTCGGTAATATCGGTACCGGAACAGATAAGGAAAATTTCATTTTTACCGCTGCCGCTGTGAACGAATTTGTTTCTGAACAGAAACAGTCGTTGCCCTTTACGCGTTTTGATCCAGCGTTCGACTTCGTAGGAGCTGCCGTTGCGGAAGAAACCGGTAATATTGCGCTTTGAGGCAGCCGCTTCGCTGCGGCTCATAAAGAGCTTAAACACGTTCTGGCCAATCACTTCTTGCTCTTTGAGGCCGGTATACTCTTCGCTCAGTCGGTTAAAACGCTGAATATTGCCATTCTGATCGAGAATAACAATCACGGAGTTAGCCTCTGACACCACCTGTTCCGCAAAAGAGAGTCCCTGAGCCAGGTCGCGCGCCACGGAGGGCGTATCGTTCCAGGCGGAAGCCGTACCGGCCCACTCGTTACGGGTAATTTTACGGCCTACAAGGTGAACCGGGACATCTTCCCCGAATAACGAGAGCGTCATGGAAATGCTGGAGGTAATAACGGTTAAATGACGGATAAGATCGGCCTGATCGTCGTCCAGCGCAATCACTTGGGTGACATCGGCATTTTCACTGGCGGCAAGGTGCAGAGCGTTGCTGTCAGCTGACAAGCGCCACCATGGACTGTGGGTTCCCATGTAGCGAAACAGCAAATTCTGCTCCAGATCGTCCATCATGTTTTCTCCCGCAGCTGTTCAGTAGCGCACCAATTATTCATTTGCAGTCGACTTTTCCGTTGAGAAGCAGCGGCAAAACCGAAGTGAACTTATTGTTTTTCCCTGAATTCTTATAATAAAACGAGTCAGATTTAAAAGGATACTAAGCGTATAAAAATTCACGTAACCGAATATAACAACACTCTTTTACTGTAGATAATTATGGCGAATTTGGGCGAGGAGAGGCTGAAAATAGTAAGAAAAAATAATGATTTTGTGGCGGGGATAAAAAGAAAAATTGTCGGCCTTTCCGGAAAGGAAATGACCGACAATTGAACAGGTTATCAGGCGACAGGACGCGCGATAATACTGCGGGTTTCCATACGGACTTCAGCGATAGTGACGTCAATCACGTCGGTGACTTTGTAAACTGTTTCACCTTTAATTTGCACCGTACCGTTTTCCTGACTACAGACCATTTCATCACGAACAGCATGCAGGAATGGCGCCGGAATAAACGCGACAGCACCGTTATCGACCAGGCGGACGCGCATCCCCCCGCGGCTGATATCAATGATCTCGGCGGCGAAACGGGTATCCGTACCGGCTTTATCCTGCAGGAAGCGCGCGTACAGCCAGTCGCCAACGTCACGCTCTGCCATGCGGTTCAGACGGCGACGATCGGCCATTTGCAGCGTGGTCTCCTCCTGAGGGCGGGCAACGGTTTCGCCTTTGATAATCGCTTTCAGCAGACGGTGGTTAACCATATCGCCATACTTACGGATCGGTGACGTCCAGGTCGCGTAGGCTTCGAGGCCGAGACCAAAGTGCGGGCCAGGCTCGGTGCTGATTTCAGCGAAGGACTGGAAGCGACGAATGCGGCTGTCCAGGAAGCCCGATGGCTGCGCGTCCAGTTCGCGGCGAAGCTTGCAGAAGCCCGGCAGGGTCAGCACTTCTTCCGGATCGACGTGCACGTCGTGATTCTTCAGCAGGGCCGCCAGCGCTTCGGTATTCGCCGGATCGAAGCCGGTATGGACGTTGTAAATACCAAAGCCCAGCTTGTCGCGCAGCACGCGTGCGGCACAGATGTTGGCGGAAATCATCGCTTCTTCAACGATGCGGTTCGCAATGCGTCGCGGCTCGGCCACGATATCCAGCACTTCGCCTTTCTCACCCAGAACAAAGCGATAATCCGGGCGATCTTTGAACACCAGCGCATGGATTTGACGCCATTCGCTGCGGTTCAGGCAGATGCGATGCAGCAGACGGATCTGCGCGGCAATGGCGTCTGATTCTGGTTTCCAGCTACCGGTATTTTCCAGCCAGTCGGAGACGTTATCGTAGGCCAGCTTGGCTTTCGACTCGATGGTGGCGGCAAAGAACTCGATATCGTCTTCAATCGCGCCATCCGCGGCAATGGTCATGCGGCAGGCGAGAACCGGGCGCACTTCATTTGGGCGCAGCGAGCAGAGATCGTCTGACAGTTCACGCGGCAGCATTGGGATGTTGAAGCCCGGCAGGTAGTTCGTGAACGCACGAATTTTCGCCGTTTCGTCAAGCTTGCTGCCTTCAACAATCCAGGCGGTGGGATCGGCAATGGCAACGGTCAGGTGCAGTTTGCCGTCGGCGCTCTCTTCAGCGTAGAGCGCATCGTCCATATCTTCGGTGCTGGCGCTGTCGATGGTGACAAACTCCAGCGCGGTGAGATCGCGACGCGTCAGACCTTCGTCCTGCATCTCGGTTGCCACGCCGTTCGGCGCTTCTTTTTCAAGATTGTGGCGTGCCAGCGTAACCCACCATGGCACGAAATGATCGGCGCCAAAGGTAATGAACTGGGTCAGTTCCGCATAAAAACCGCGATCGCCCTTCAGAGGATGACGGCGCATTTCTGCTACGGCCCAGTCACCTTCTTTAAAATCATGCTCAACGCCACGGGCGGCGCGGCAGGGAATGGCATCTTTCAGCAGAGGATGATCCGGCACGATAGAAAGACGATCGTCTTTTCGCTGCACCTTGCCCACAAAGCGGGTCAGGAACGGTTCGATCAGTTCTTCCGGCTCGGCGGACTCACGTTCCTTTTCGGTATGAATGACGGCCATGACGCGGTCGCCATGCATCACTTTCTTCATCTGCGGTGGCGGAATGAAGTAGCTTTTCTGCGCGTCAACTTCAAGGAAGCCAAAGCCCTTTTCCGTGGCTTTTACGACCCCTTCTGCACGCGGCGTCTGGGAATGCAGTTGCTGTTTAAGCTGCGCTAGCAGCGGGTTGTCCTGAAACATAATGTTCTATTTTCGTAGCCATTGAGCGGCTGACAGTTTTACGCGATTCTCACTGTCTCAGCAAGCGGTCTTTGGGTAATGAGTGTGGTTATTCCTCTTTACCAAACGCCACTTTCAGACGATTAAGCCAGCCATCAAACGCACTTTGGGTAAGCAGCGTGATGGCATATTCGCCCTGGAGTCCTTGATCCGTGAGCGGGGTAAACTGCGCGGCGCTGAAGCGGTCCGGCGAGCGGGTCAGCAGTTCGACCGCTGCCGAAAGTGCGGGTGAAGTCTGCGGGATCTCCGCGCGGCTGTTTAACAGGATTTCTCCGGTCAGGTCGAGCAGCGTCGGCTCATGACAAAGCACCGGCGTCAACGCCTCGAGCGCGGGTTCGGCCTGCCAGCGGGAGAGGGACTCCAGCTGATGCGCATTCGCGTAGCGCAGCTCGACGACGGGTAAAAGCGGCATCCAAGCATCGTGGCTCGCGGGAAGCGTGTGCGGCTGAATATGGTGCCCCGGCAACCAGCGAACAGGGTGTCCCAACAGCGCCTGAAAAATCGCGACCACGCGCGCCTGAAAACCGATAAAGCCGATAATCTGGTTAATCACCACGATGTCGTACGTGGACAGGCCCACCTCATCAAGCTGGTTCCGGGCTTTATCATCAATGACATCAGGCGAGCTGGCGAGCTGGCGGGCATACTGGGTGATTTGCGCCAGGCGGCGGTTGCTTTCGCGCGAGGAGTCCGGGCCGGGAAGCGGGGCGAGGAGGGCGGCGTAGTGGTTACAGAGCCGCTGAACGCCGCAGGCCTGAGCGACCGTTAGCGCGGTACTGAGCCGATCGTAAGCGCTGAGCGTATGCAGTCGGTTCACGGGAATTGAGAGCGGAAACAGCTGGTGGCATAAGGCTCTGGCAGGGGTAAGCCAGCCAGAACAGGCGGCGACAATCTCATCAGGCAGGGCTAAATCGAGCAAAAAACGATCGTCGACGTTAGCGGCTTCGGGCACCAGGGGCAGAACATCCGTCTGCGCGTGGTTTGACTGGGTTTCATGATACCAGTGGCCTTTGCCGGAAAAACGGCGTTGTTCCATGTGCGTTCCTTGATCTCAAAATGGCGATCAATATCCTGGCGTAAGGCAGATAAAGGGAAAAATATTGTTAGGTGATAACAAATAGCAGAACGGAATAACGAAGGGGTGACGCGGGGGGGAAATACTCTCTTCCCGGGCGGGAAGAGAGTCACAGCTTATTTAATTTCCAGCTCGTTCATTGCAGCGATGTTGAAGCCGCCGTCAACGTGAACCACTTCGCCGGAGATACCCGCGGAAAGGTCAGAGCACAGGAATGCTGCAGAGTTACCCACATCTTCAATGGTAACAGTACGACGAATCGGGGTAACCGCTTCGCAGTGTGCCAGCATTTTACGGAAATCTTTAATACCGGAAGCGGCCAGGGTGCGAATTGGACCCGCAGAAATGGCGTTAACGCGCACGCCTTCAGGACCCATTGCGTTCGCCATGTAGCGTACGTTGGCTTCCAGAGACGCCTTAGCCAGACCCATTACGTTGTAGTTAGGGATCGCACGTTCTGCGCCCAGGTAGGACAGGGTCAGCAGGGCTGCGCCCGGGTTCAGCATCGCGCGGCAGGATTTCGCCATCGCAACGAAGCTGTAGGAGCTGATGTCGTGCGCGATTTTGAAGCCATCACGGGTTACCGCGTTCACGTAGTCGCCGTCCAGCTGGTCGCCAGGCGCGAAGCCGATGGAGTGAACGAAACCGTCGAATTTCGGCCATGCTTTTGCCAGTTCAGCAAACATGCCGTCGATGCTTTCGTCTTGTGCAACGTCACATTCCAGAACAATGCTGGAACCCAGCTGCGCGGCAAACTCTTCAACACGGCCTTTCAGCTTGTCGTTCTGGTAGGTGAACGCCAGCTCAGCGCCTTCGCGATGCATTGCCTGTGCGATGCCGTATGCGATGGACAGTTTGCTGGCAACGCCAGTCACCAGAATGCGCTTACCGGAAAGAAAACCCATAGCTTTAATCCTTATATTCATTGCTTATTTTGCCTTGTAATTCATAGCGTTACAGGCAGTATTTCAAAACCATTCGAAATTAGCTCGAAATTATAGCCCACTCACGGCCCTTTGTGTCACGATATTTCTCGCACTTCTCCGAAGTCGCATGCCCCGAAGAATGCGCCGCGGACTCTCGGGGGCGCGAAATTTCAGCATTCGTCCAGTATATCACCCGGCAACAGCTTCGCCTCATCCAACCAGCGAGGAGGCGCGATCCCGCAAGGGTGTTCATGCTTTCCTGATGTTGCCGATGAAGCGCGCAATAACGATAAAGAAAACCGGTACGAAGAAGATCGCGAGAAGCGTACCGCTAATCATGCCGCCAAATACGCCGGTACCGATGGCATGCTGCGTACTGTCGCTTGCACCGGTGGCCAGCATCAGAGGAACAACTCCTAAGGTAAAGGCTAACGATGTCATCAGAATGGGGCGCAGGCGCTGACTGGCTGCATGAATGGTCGCCGCCAGCAGGGGTTGCCCTTCGCGATGCAGCTGCATGGCAAACTCCACAATCAGAATGGCGTTCTTGGCCGACAGGCCGATGAGCGTAATCAGACCGACCTTAAAGAACACGTCATTGGTCATGCCGGCAATAAACACCGCTATCACCGCGCCGATAAGGCCCAGAGGAACGACCAGCATGACCGCAAAAGGAATAGACCAGCTCTCATACAGGGCGGCGAGCACCATAAACACGACCAGTATCGACAGGGCGATCAGGCCCGGAAGCTGCGATTCCGATTTTATCTCCTGTAGCGAACTCCCGGCCCACTCGCCCGCCATGCCCTGAGGTAGAGTCCTGGACAAGCCCTCCATGGCCTTCATTGCGGTGCCGCTGGATACGCCTGACGCCGCACTTCCGGTAATCCGTATAGCAGAATAACCCTGGTAGCGCGTCAACTGCTGCGGCGCAACGTTCCAGGAGATCGTCGCAAACGTTGATACCGGCACCATCTCACCCATCCGGTTTTTCACTGATAGTTTCAGTATCTGCTCGGGCTGCATTCGATAGGGGGCATCGGCCTGAATAATCACCTGTTGAACGCGGCCGTTGTTGGTATAGTCGTTGACGTAATTTGAGCCCAGGGTGACGGAGAGCGTCTGGTTGATTTCATCGAATGAGACGCCCATCGCTTCCGCCTTTTCCCGGTCAACCTGGAGCGCAAGGCTGGTTCCTTCCGGCAGACCGTCTATATAGACATCGCTGAGTTCAGGGCGTTGATTAGCCTGCAAAACCAGCGCGTCGGCGGCCCTCTTTAGAGCCTCATAGCCCGCTCCCGCTCTGTCCTGAACGTACCAGGTGAAGCCCGAGGAGGTGCCCATATCCGAAATGGCCGGCGGGAGCAGGCTCATTGTGACGGCATCAGTGACGTTCGTCATGCTGGCCTGTATGTGGTCGGCTTCATCCTGAGCCGTCGAGCCCTGCCGATTTTTCCAGTCCTTCAGCGTGGTGAAGGCCATACCCGAATTCGGTCCTGAACCTGAAAAGCCAAACCCCAGGATCATAATGTTGCTTTCAATGTCCGGCCGGGCCGCAATTTCCGCTTCAAATTTTTTGACCACGTCGAGGGTGCGCTGCATCGTGGCATCAGAAGGCAGCTGGATAGAGGACATAAAGTAGCCCTGATCTTCATCCGGCAGAAAGGACGACGGTAGCGAAGACAATCCAACAAACAGCGCCGTGCAAAGCGCAACGTACAGGAGCAGCATACGCCCGGTTCGCTTCAGAACGGCACCCAGCCCGGCTTCGTAACAGACGGTGAGCAAACGGAAGCGCGCGTTAAACCTGGCCGCGAACCTTCCACTTCCGCTCTTTCCTGCCTTGTGCGGCTTGAGCAACGTTGCGCACAGGGCAGGCGTTAGCGTCAGGGCCAGAAACGCGGACAGCAGTATGGAGACCGCCATAGAAATACAAAATTGTCGATAGATAATCCCGACCGAACCCTCAGCAAACCCCATGGGGATAAAGACGGCAGTGAGCACCAGCGTGATCCCGATAATCGCCGGGGCGATCTCCTGCATGGCCTGCCGGGTAGCGTCCCGTGGGGAGAGGCTTTTTTCCGCCATCAGTCGTTCGACGTTCTCCACAACCACAATGGCATCATCAACGATAATCCCTATCGCCAGCACCATGCCGAACATCGTCAGAATATTGATGGAGTATCCGCTCAATAACATCACCGTGAAGGTGCCAAGAAGTGCGACGGGAGCAACAATCGCCGGGATAAGCGTACAGCGTATCTTGTGCAGAAACAGAAGCATCACCAGGAAGACCAGGACCATCGCTTCGACAAATGTCTGAACCACCTTCATGATAGAAAGTTTCACAAACGGCGCGGTATCGAAGGGAACCGTAAACGCCATTCCTTCCGGTAACACTAGGGAAAGCTCGTCGATGCGCGCGCGTACGCCTGAAGCTGTACTCATTGCGTTGGCACCCGGCGACAGCTGGATTGCCGCCGCCGTTGCGGGCACACCATTTTCGCGGATACCGAAAGCGTAACTTTGCAGGCCGGACTCAACGCGCGCGACGTCGGACAGTTTCAGCCTCGCGCCCGATGCATCTGATTTCAGGGTAATGTTTCTGAACGCCTCTACCGAAGTGAGTTGCCCCTTCACGGTGATGGGATACGTTACGCCTTGTCCCGCAGATGCCGGTTCATCTCCCGTTTTGCCGGGCGAAACCAGGGCATTTTGCTGGCCAACAGCAGCAAGTACATCACTCACCGAAAGGCCGTAGCTGTGGAGCTTCATCGGATCAAGCCAGATACGCAGCGCTTTTTCGCCGCCAAACAGCTGAACTTTCCCTACGCCGGGCACGCGACGAAGCTCGTCACTGACGTTTCGGGCAAAATAGTCGCTTAAGTCGGCTTCCTCGAATTGACCGCTGGTGGACTTCAGCCCCACCATCATTAAAAATCCAGAATTAGCGGCCTCGACGTTAATGCCGTTTTGTCTTACCGCCTGAGGAAGACGAGGCTCGACGATCTTAATCTGGTTCTGCAGATCCATCTGTGCCAGCTTGATGTCCGTGCCGGGTTTAAACGTGACGGTAATGGACGCCGAACCGGTTGTGTCGCTGGATGATTCGAAGTAGAGCAAATTATCTACGCCAGAGATTTCGCGCTCGATTAACGAAATCACCGACGTATTCATGATGTCGGGGCTGGCCCCCGGGTAACTGACGGAAATAATGATGCCTGGCGGAGCCACCGCCGGATACTGCGCAACCGGTAAACGAGGAATAGACAGGAGACCCGTCAGGACGATAAACAGCGCCACGACCCAGGCGAAAATAGGGCGGTCAATAAAAAAATGAGGCATTGGTTTTTTTGTGCAAAAGAGTGAGGTAGAAAGTCTACCGCGCACCTGTTTAGCGGAAGTGGGCGGTTTATGGAGGCCGTGTGGAGCAAGGGCTCAGATCATTCTCATAATGAGGTACAGCGGTGCTCCACCAAAAAAAATGATCAAATAACATTCATAGTAAAAGATCAGATCCTCAATATCGGGCATCGCGTTTAAGGAAGGTGCGAATAAGTCCGAGATGTGAGATCATCGTGTTGTAACCTGAACCCAGAATGAGTAACCGGATGAGCCAGCAACTGACTTTTGCCGACAGTGAGTTTTCCAGTAAACGCCGCCAG